>PAPL01000054.1 GCA_002708885.1 Verrucomicrobiales bacterium
CGGTTCAGGTACCGGAGACTTTGATGGTGACGGGTTAACGGACCTCGATGAGTACGAAGAGACCAAGACCAACCCAATCGTGGCGGACACCGATAAGGATGGACTGCTGGATGGAGTCGAGACCAACACCGGGACCTATGTGAGTGCAACGAACACTGGAACGGACCCTAAAAATGCGGATTCTGATGGTGATAAGCTACTGGACGGTGTTGAAACAAACACTGGAGAACTGGTCGATGAGGAGAACACAGGAACGGACCCCAATAATGCCGACACTGACGGTGACGGGTACACGGACGGAGGAGAAGTTGCCGGAGGAACGGATCCTCATGATCCGAACAGCAAAGGAGCAATACCGGCCCCTTTCCTTTATGTTGACTTTGAGGACAATGCCACTGACCTCAGCGGTAATGATTATAATGGTGAAATTAACGGCGATGTGAGTTTTGATATTGAAGGAGCTCCTAACGGACCAACGCCATTCACAGGTGCCAGCTTCAATGGAGGATTCCTTGACTTTTTTGATATAGATATGAATTCGATGATTCGTGATTTTGAGGGCGGTAGCTACACTTTCACGTGCTGGCTCGCCCCGGTCGGTTCTGCCGGTGGTCAGGGTTTCATGTGGGGCCAGACCAATCAGGGCATCCATAACGGGATCCGTAACGGAGGATTCCTCCACAGTGCGCACTGGGGAGCGGACTGGAATGCTGCGACTGTACTGGAAGCTGATCAGTGGGTGCATGCTGCGTGGGTCTATGATGGCGCCACGGACACGGCAACGATCTATCTTGATGGTGAACTGGACGGAGGACCACAGGCACAAAGAGCCCCTAATGGCGGAGGAACCTTTATCTTTGGTGCCCGTAACAATGGAGACGTGCCATACAATGGTTACGTTGATGATGTGACCATTTGGAGAGAAGTGCTTCCGGCAGCAACAATTAAGACATTAGCGGAGGGGGCAAGCCCAATCGGTGCAACACAAGACGATCAGGACGGTGACGGGTTACCTGATGCTTGGGAGGAGAAGTACGGAGTCGATGATCCCGAAGGGGACGATGACAATGACGGTCTAACGAACATTGAAGAGCTTGAGGCAAGGACAAAGCCCGATACGGCAGACACTGATGAGGATGGTCTGAGTGACAAACAGGAACTGGTAGATACCAAAACAAATCCACGTAGCGCTGACACTGATAAGGATGGTCTTCTGGATGGAGTGGAAACCAATACTGGAGTCTTTGTGAGTGTTAACAATACCGGAACAGACCCCCTCAAAGAAGATACGGATGAAGATGGTTATACGGATTATAAAGAATCAATTGATTCCTTATCCGACCCCAATGACCCTAACAGCGTTCCACCGCAACCAGAAATAAAGCTCCTCGCTTATTGGGACTTTAATGACCCCTCAGACCCAAAGTCAGCAACGGATGTCTCTGGAAATGCGCCAGCCGCAGCATTCACGGGACCCGCCAAATATTCGGATGACGGTGGCGGATTTAGTGGGGAAATCGGTGACTATTCACTGGACCTTGGTAGCGTTGGTGACGGATCCGCCGCTCAGACGCCAGAAGGTCCTCATCTCGATGAAGCGAGTGATTCAAACCAAATGTCAGTCGCTTTCTGGCAAAACACAACACAAGTAGGTAACACCAGTGCATTCTGGATTAATGCACCGGCCGCTACGGGTGGTCAGCGCGGTTTTCAAGCTCATACACCATGGGGCAATGGAACGATCTACTTCGATCAGTCCGGTTGTTGCGGAGCCAGCCAACGTCTCACAGTAGGAGGTCAAGTTATTACAAATCAATGGCAACACTTCGTGTTTCAGCGCGATGAGGACGGGAACATGCAAATATGGGTCGATGGTGAACTCAGAGCCGAACAGGGCGGAGCAGAACCGTTTGATCCATTCAACGGAATCATTACTATCGGAGCCGATGCGAACACCAACAACAGTATGGCAACAAGAATTGATGAATTCGCAATCTATAACCGCCCACTTGATGAAGCTGAAATTCAATCCCTTTACGAAGGGAATCTGGCAATTGATTTAATCACACCTCCTGCACCCTTTACTATCACAGACGTGGAGCGTGATGACGATGGTCAGGTCACATTAACTTTCAACGCAAGACCGAACGTCATCTATGCAGTGGATGTCTCGGAAGACTGTGAATTGTGGCAAGAAATAGATGATAATGTGGTCGGATCAAAAGGAAAAGCCACTTTCGTTGATATATCTGGGTTTGGTGATCAGAAGGCCCTGTTCTACCGCGTGCGAATCATTGATTAATGAGCCGAATCGCTCTCTTAACTATTGTTATTCTAATCACATCATTGGGTTGCAAAAAGCAACCCATTGGTGCTGATAGTCTTGAAGAGCTAAAAACTGAAAGAGAAGAGCTCGATCAGACCGTATTTGCTGATGAAACAGAAGCAGTCCGTCATGAAGGAGTATTTATCCAGTTATGGGATGAATTAAGAAATGGCGACGCTTATGAGGTCCTTAATAATTTCCCATTCGATAACATTATTCTAGGCGAACCGGTTCCGAGCCCTTCACCAGATTGGGGAATTACCGGAATTAAATTCGCCTCACTGGATGGCGCAAAAAAAGAACTGAGTGCAACTCAATTTAGAGAACTCCTCAGTGATCTCTCTGAGAAAGGCTGGAAACTAGAACAGAGCGAATGGCATCATACCAGTTTCCAGCCAGCATCAAAAGGCTCACCGGCGCGCTCTCTGATTTCTTGCGAATTGCACTGCCTCTTCAACAGCAATGAGCACCGAGTAATTGTACGCGGAAAACTCAAAGTAACTTGGACCAATGATGAAGAAGGCGAACCAGTTCCGAGTCTCATTGATACGACCGGTTTGGAATTCATAGCCCGCAAGGGAAAGCCAATGTTCACTGAGATTATGAATGCTGATCCAGGAAAAGAAGCACCTGGCCGTTTTCCTAGATTCAGCCCTTTAATGGTAAGGGACCTGGACGGGGACGGACTATCTGAAATAGTGACTGCAGGATGTAATCTAGTCTACCAAAACGAAGGGAACGGCAAATACACAAAAAGAGATTTCCTAAAGAGCGGCATTAATCGGCCCGCAGAAGCAGGATTACTGGCCGATCTGAACGGCGATGGGCTCATCGATTATATTGGAGGTGATTCCGAGGACGGATCGTTGTTATTGTTTCTTGGATCAGTTAAGGGGAAATTCATAGACGAGCCTTATAAATTTAGTTTACCGCCACTCAAAGGCTTGCACGCAATCAGTGCAGGAGACATTGACGGGGACAGGGACCTTGATCTTTTCATCGGTCAATGGAAAGCGCCTTACATTGGAGGATCAATGCCTACTCCCTACTACAATGCGAATGACGGATACCCAGACTATTTACTGCGTAATGAGGGGNACGGCACATTCGTCNATATTACTGAAAATGCTGGCCTTTCCGGAAAAAGCCATAGGCGTACNTTCAGCGCNTCGTTAGTTGACATTGACTTTGATCAGGACCTTGACCTGATCGTTGTCGCCGATTTTTCAGGTTTAGACTTATATCTTAACGACGGAACAGGAAAATATTCTGACATAACGGAAAGACTCGGAAAGGAGCGGCACGCTTTCGGTATGTCTCATACTTTTGGAGATTGGAACAGTGATGGGATTGAAGATCTTTGCCTAGTAGGAATGAGTTCAACTACTGCAAGGAGACTTGATGGACTAGGCATATCAAAGCCTGGGTATGAGAAATATTCAGAAATGCGCGCACCCATGACATTCGGCAACAGACTTTATGTCCGCAACAATGAAGGGGCCTTATCTCAACCATCATTCACTGCAGGAGCCGCTCGTTCAGGATGGTCGTGGGGTTGCACGGCCGCAGACTTTGACCTTGATGGAGACACTGACCTTTATGTTGCTAATGGCCACATCAGTGGAAATTCTGCAAAAGACTACTGTACACGGTTCTGGTGCCATGACCTGTACACCGGAACCTCAAAACCGAACGCAGTAATTGACAGTCTATTTAAAACCGAACTCTTGTCAGGTCTAGGGCGCGATTTTTCGTGGAACGGATTCGAGCATAATGCCATGTTTATCAATCGGCCTAACGAAGGGTTTCTTAATGCCGGTTTCCTTTTGGGCGCCGCATTCGAATATGATTCTAGAGCCGTCATCGCCGCTGACCTTGACGAAAACGGAACCCAAGATCTAATAGTAATTGAATACCGTTCATCAACCATGAATCAGCGAATGCATGTTTATCGAAACCTCGGAAACTTGGAAAATTCATGGGTAGGAATAAAGATAAAAAANAGCCCAAGAATGCCTACCATTGGAACAGTNATAACAATNAAATCTGAGGAAAGGCANTGGGGAAAAACGATCGTTACTGGTGATGGATTCACTTCACAAGAACCTCCGATTGCGCATTTCGGACTCGGAAAAATTAAAAATGTTTCTGAGATTCAGGTGCAATGGCCTACTGGAGAAGTTCAGACACTCCAAAGTCCTGCAATTAACCAATACCATCAGATNNAGTACAAAGAATCAAAGTAAGATCTCATATTAAAAATCGAACATAAGGCAAAGCCTCAATATCATTGCTCGTATGAAACTAATTCTTTTTCTCAGCATATTCTCGTTCATTGCCAACTCGCAGGGATTTACACGATCAAAGCCTAATATCATTTACATTTTGCTTGATGATGCAGGGTACGGGGACCTTTCTTGCTACGGTCAAAAACATTTCAAAACACCGAACATCGACCGGCTCGCCAAAGAAGGTATCAAATTTACTCAGCACTATTCGGGATCAACTGTTTGTGCCCCTACCCGATCAGTCCTAATGACAGGACTTCACACAGGACATACTCCAGTACGAGGCAATAAGGAAATCAAACCAATTGGTCAGCACCCAATCCCTTCGGCCACTTTTACTCTTGCAGAAGCACTGAAGGAAGCCAATTACCAGACCGGTGCTTTCGGAAAGTGGGGACTAGGTAGCCCTGGTTCAGAAGGTGCGCCGGANAATCAAGGNTTCGACAAATTCTTTGGTTATAATTGTCAGAGGAATGCCCACACTTATTATCCGAAATGGTTATTTGATAATGAAAAGAAAATAAGTCTTGATGGCAAAACGTACTCTCATGATCTAATCATGGAAGAGGCCCTTAAATTTATTAGGTCCTATCAAGACGGTCCGTTCTTTTGTTTCTTACCAGTAGCGATTCCACATGCCTCTATGCACGTGCCTGAGNAATATGCTGCTCCTTTTAGAAAAAAGTTTCCTCAATTCAAAGACAAGATTGGAAAATATTCNGGNCCAANNGTTAAGAACCCTGCCGCTATGTTTGCAGGAATGATGACAAANCTCGATGAGGGCGTTGGTCAGATTCTTGACCTACTAAANGAGCTTGAGTTAGATCAAGATACTCTAGTCATGCTAA
This sequence comes from Verrucomicrobiales bacterium, assembly GCA_002708885.1. Lineage (GTDB taxonomy): Bacteria > Verrucomicrobiota > Verrucomicrobiia > Verrucomicrobiales > DEV007 > EC70. Next base: position 5,463 of record PAPL01000054.1, read on the forward strand.
GTTCTGATAATGGGCCTCANAGGGAAGGTGGCCACATGCCTGAATTTTTTAACTCAAATGGGCCTCTAAAAGGACACAAACGTGACCTCTATGAAGGAGGAATACGAGTTCCTTTAGTGGCTCGATGGCCANGGAAAATTGCCCCTGGAACTGTGACNNATCANNTNAGNGCNCANTGGGANATTTTTCCGACACTCTGTGAAGTTACCGGAAAAGCAATACCTAAAAACATTGATGGGATCAGCTTCTTACCTGTTCTATTAGGCAAAAAAAATCAAAGGCAACATAAATATCTTTATTGGGAATTTCACGAGCGGAGTGGAGCAAGAGCAATACGATTGGAGAACTGGAAGATACTTCAACGCAATCTCAAAAAAAACACCAACCCACCCATTGAAATATATGATCTGGACACCGATCTAGGAGAAACAAAAAATCTAAGGGAAGAACAACCAGACCTAGTGAAGAATGCCCTTAGAATATTTAAAGAGGCTCACGAACCTAGCCCAATCTGGAAAATGCGATGGGAAAAATAATTTAAACTCATCAAATTAGACAACTGGCTGTTTTTTGATGCAACTTTAAGTTCATTCTGTTAATATTAGAACATGCTGATCCGCTACTTCATTTTGCTATCNTTGNGCCTCTCGGCTGCATCTGCAAAAGTCAGTTTCAAAAATGATATACGCCCCATACTATCGAACCATTGTTTCCGCTGTCACGGACCAGATGAAAACGAACGCAAGGCCAATCTNNGGCTCGACACTTTCGAGGGAGCCACCAAGGACAATGATGGCATACAGGCCATCGTTGCCGGCAACATTGATGAGAGTGAATTAATTTATAGGATCAGCACTGAAGACCCTGAAGAAATNATGCCTCCAAAGAAGGCAGGAGAAAAACTCACTCCGAAACAAATCGAATTATTGAAGCAATGGGTAAGAGAAGGNGGAANATATGAAAAGCACTGGTCATACCAGAAACCGATCCGACCTGCCGTGCCAAAATCACAAGAATCTAAGGACAACATCAAAAACGAAATTGATTTATTCCTACAAGAAAAGTTAACTAAAGAANGTTTAAAACCATCAAAGGAAGCCTCAAAAGAAACGCTAGTACGTCGAGCCTCCTTAGACCTTACTGGTCTGCCGCCAAGCCTCACCGAAGTAGAATCATTCATAAAGGATCAAAGCCCAAAAGCTTATGAAAACCTCATAGATCGTTTATTAGCTAAACCATCATTTGGAGAGCACTGGGCAAGGATGTGGCTCGATCTGGCCCGATACGCAGATTCATCAGGTTATGCAGATGATCCTCCCCGAACTATNTGGGCATACAGAGACTATGTAATTCNTTCCTTTAATGAAAATAAGCCATTNAACCAATTCACAGTCGAACAGATCGCNGGCGACCTTCTACCAGAACCAACTACCGAGCAATTAACAGCAACTGCCTTCCATCGTAACACTCAAACCAATAATGAAGGAGGCACTAACGATGAAGAATACCGTAATGTCGCAATAGTCGACCGAGTCAACACAACCATGGCCACTTGGATGGGAACTACAATGGCCTGCGCACAATGTCACACACACAAATATGACCCAATCACACAAGAGGAATATTTTCAGTTCTTTGCAATACTTAACCAGACTCAGGATGCGGACAGNCGCGATGAAAGTCCTATAATCAAGNTAATGAGTCCTGATCAGAACAAGGAAATAAAGCATTTAGAAGAACGGATACGGAAACTTGAAACGACACTCACTGCATCAAATGCAGAAAATTTAAATGCTCTCGAAGAATGGGAATCAGGATTGGATAATGAAAGCAAACGATGGAAACTACTTGAGAACATTAAAGCGACTGCTGATTCAGGTGCAACGTTTGANCTCTTGAAAGATGGCTCTTTTCTAGTGAGCGGCAAAGAAGCACCGACGGACACTTATTACGTCCAGGGAATTTCACCGGTTAACAAAATAACGGCCATAAAAATCGAGCCCCTAACTCACGAAAGTCTAAGTCATTGGAAGGGTCCAGGCAGAAAAGGTAATTTTGTCCTCAATGAAATCGAACTNCTAGCAGGGACCGACTCATCAACAAAGAAAGGACAATTTGTCCGCATCGATCTGCCCGGTAATGGAAAAATGATACATCTTGCAGAAGTCGAGGTATTAACACAATCAGGGAACGTTGCGACTAAGGGAAAAGCGACTCAGTCNAGNGACTACTCCGATGCAACCGCTTCAAGAGCAATTGATGGAAATAAAGACGGAGACTACAACAAAGGGAGCGTCNCACACACTGCCACCGGAAAGAGCGATCCTTACTGGGAAGTGGATCTTGNAAATGAACATGATATTTCAAAAATCATAATTTGGAACCGCACTGACGGAAACGTAAGCAGTAGACTGAACGGNTTCCACTTATCAGTACTTGATAAAAATAGGAAAACCGTCTGGACTCAACAATACAAAGAGGCACCAAAACAAAACAAGGAGATNTCTNTNAATGGNNCATCAAAAGCCATCTTTAGTTTAGCTACTTCAAGTTTTAATCAGAAAGATTTTGGAGTTAATCTTGCAATCGATGGTAATGCCGGAGGCCATTCAGGNTGGGCCGTTGGTCCTAACGCAGGAAAGGATCATCATGCTATCTTTGAGTTGGATCGGCCACTATCAGGTAAAGATCTTAAATTNACTCTCAGACAAACTTATGCAGAGCATGCAATAGGAAGGTTCCGAATTTCGGTAACTAATGAAAGTCTCCCGGCCCGTGCTCTACCCATGAGTATCACCAGCATTCTTAAAAAACCAAAGAATGAGCGGACTGAACAAGATATAAAAGTCTTACTTCATCATTTTGCGGAACTTAATNCTAANGCTATCCAATTAAGTGCTGAATTAGCTNANGGNAGGAAAAAAATAAAGGACATTAAACCTTCTACGACTGTCCCCGTAATGCGAGAGCTAGATCCAAAAAAATTAAGAAAAACTCACATCCAGTTNAGNGGTAATTACCTAGCAAAAGATAAAGAAGTGACTGCCGGGCTACCATCTATTTTTCATAAAATAAAAAATGAAAAAAGGGTGGATAGATTGGTTTTGGCCGAATGGCTTGTAGATAATGAAAACCCTTTGACTGCCAGAGTAATGGCAAACCGATTTTGGGAAAAANTATTTGGGATTGGAATCGTACCTACCAGTGAAGAGTTTGGGTCACAAGGAGAACTTCCATCGCATCCAGAACTGCTTGATTGGCTAGCCGTCGAATTCATGGAAAGTGGCTGGGATATGAAATCTCTAATTAAACTCATTGTAATGTCTGGTGCTTATCGTCAGGAATCAAATGTAAGCCCAGAATCATTCGAAAAGGATCCCGATAATCATTTACTTGCAAGAGGACCAAGGTTTAGACTGTCTGCAGAAATGATCCGTGATCAGGCACTGGCAGTTTCAGGTCTATTAAGCTCTAAAATGTATGGAAATCCCGTAAGACCACCACAACCAAAGTTAGGAATTAATGCAGCATTTGGTGGTGGAATCGACTGGAAAACCTCAGAAGGAGAAGACAAGTACCGCCGCGGCATTTATACATCATGGCGACGATCTAACCCCTACCCTTCAATGGCAACATTTGATGCACCGAACCGTGAAGTATGTGTGGTTCGAAGGGACCGAACAAATACACCACTCCAAGCATTAGTAACTTTAAATGACCCGGTATATATTGAAGCCGCTCAGGCCCTTGCAAGAGAAATGTATAATGTTTCCGTTAAACAAAAAAGTAGCGGTTCAGGTATTAAGCATGGCTTTAGAATTTGTGTGTCTCGGTCAGCAAAGCCTGAAGAAATGGAAGGATTAGAAAAGCTATTCAATAAAGCCTATAACACTTATAAAAAAGACCCTCAGTTAGCGGAAATGATGGTAACTCAACCAATGGTCAAAAACCAAAAAGGATTGGATAACTCTAAACTTGCAGCCCTTACAGTAGTGGGCAATGTCTTATTAAACCTGGATGAATTCCTAATGAAGCGATGAATATTTACGACCAGCAAATCCAGCACCAGACTCGCAGACATTTCTTAAAAGGTAGCGGCATTAGCATTGGAAGCATTGCTCTCAATCAAATGCTTGGACCCAATTCCAAAGCAACCACAGTTAATCCCTTATTACCAAAGCGCGCCCATTTCGATGCCAAGGCAAAGCGGGTCATATACATCCATCTGACAGGATCTCCTCCCCATTTGGATCTCTGGGATTACAAGCCCGAACTGGTAAAACGAAACGGTGAAGATTGTCCTGATGAATTTTATAAAGGCAAAAGGTTCGCATTTACAAGTGGTCGACCAAAACTGATGGGAACGCCAAGAACATTCAAACAGTTCGGTAAAGGTGGAACATGGATGTCCGATGCGATACCTAACTTTCACAGTTTAGCGGATGACCTTTGTGTCATCAAATCAATGAATACAGATCAGTTCAATCATGCACCCGCGGAACTTTTTGTGCATACCGGATCACCTAGACCAGGGCGCCCTTCTTTCGGATCATGGGTCACTTATGGTTTAGGAACTGAGAACCAGAACCTTCCCGGTTATGTTGTTCTGATCTCAAACGGCGTACAGCCGAATGGCGGCAAGAACTCTTTCGGAACAGGATTCATTCCCTCAGTATATCAGGGCGTTCAATGTCGTTCCAAGGGTGATCCTGTCCTTTATCTTTCTGACCCTAAAGGAATGAACCGAGACATTCGTAGAAGTTCCCTAGATACACTTAAGCAACTCAATGAACAGGCCGCTAAAGACTTTGGTCACCCCGAAACATTGACTCGAATTGCACAATACGAATTAGCTTTCAGAATGCAGATGGCAGTACCTGAAGTAATGGATATTTCCAAAGAATCGAAAAAAACTCTAGAGGCATATGGGGCCCAGCCAGGAGGCTCAAGTTTTGCAAATAATTGCCTCCTTGCGAGACGGCTCACTGAAAAAAATGTCAGATTTGTACAGTTATTTGATTGGGGATGGGACTTCCATGGAACCAATCCTAATGAAGATATTCGCGGAGGCCTTACCAATAAATGTGCCAAGACAGACAAACCAATTGCCGCACTGATCAAGGATCTTAAAGAACGAGGCCTCTTTGATGAGACATTAATTATTATTGGAGGAGAATTTGGAAGGACCCCTTTCCGAGAAGGACGGACAGCAGGAGGGAAGGTCCTGGGCCGCGACCATTTCCCAGACGCATATAGTATGGTCATTGCCGGTGGAGGCGCCAAGGGAGGATATTCACATGGTGAAACAGATGAACTCGGGTTTTCTGTAGCAAAGGACAAAGTTCATGTTCATGATTTTCAGGCAACTCTCCTACACCTGCTGGGATTTGATCATGAAAAACTCACTTATAGATTTCAGGGCAGAGATTATCGATTAACTGATGTGCACGGTAAAGTCATTAAAGAGATCGTCACTTAGTTTGGATATGTTTCAATTCTTTTAGTGAATTCGGGCAAGTCAATCTAAAGAATATCTATAAGAACAGCCGTAGCATTGTCTCTGCCCGAGACGCGGACCGCGCACTCAATAATTGAACCCGAATCAGATCCGTTCTTCATTAGCTCCTCCAATTCGACATCCAAAATTCCATCAGTGACACCATCAGAACAAATTAAAAAACGATCACCGGAACAAAACTTCATTTCCCTAACCTGTGGATTCACAAATTGATTACCAGCTCCCAATGCTTTATTAAGCATGTTTTTCATGGGGTGATTCCGGGCTTCGTATTCGGAAATTTTGCCATCCCTTAACATAGCTGCGACCCTCGTATCATCCTCCGTCAATTGCATTAGGTATGATTGGCCTGACCTTTCCTCACGGTAACGATATATTCTAGAATCTCCGATATGACTGATTAATAAGCGGTCCGGAAGTAACCAGCACATACTCAGAGTCGCTCCCATCCCTTTACATTCCGGATAAGCATCAGCAAATTTAATCATTTCCGAATTAATCGATTGATAAAGTTCATTAAGAACATTCAAATCCATATTACCTCCAGCAACTCTGGAACGAAAATGTGCAGGTAAAGTTCCTGTAATTCTTTCTATAGCAATACGACTAGCGAACTCTCCTGATCGCGCTCCCCCCATCCCGTCACTAACAGCAAAAATAAGGTCAGATCCCTCCAATGAAGCCGATCCTTTAGATCCCAGAAAATGAACACCTTCACGATCCAGTGACAATGCAAGAAACTCATCTTCATTCTTCTTTCTAAACCTACCCACATCTGTCTTACAATCCCATTCAACGGTCACATCAAATTCCACCTCTTGGCTCCCTTCACTTGCAGATTCCTCTTCCTCCAGAATAGTCGCAAATTCAAAATCAATAATGCAAAATTGACCATCGGACGGACGATATGTGATGTTTCTTAAATATGGGTCTTCATGACGCACACCATATTCCTCTAGTTGCTTGAAGATTTCCTGAACCTTCTCGTCTCCCATTATCTCCACCTTTTTTCCCACATTACTTGTTATGATTTTCAATGAATCCGGATCAGACTCTAGTAACCGGGGAACAAATTCACAGCCTCTCTCTTCAAGGAATTCCAAAACTTTGACTTCAGTTAAAAAACGCTCCTTAGCCTTTGGGCCTCTGAAAATTTTATGCACTCGCCCATCAAAACCGATTTTTACCAGTGATCGCTGAGTGTTCTTCTCTTCCCTCATGAATATCAATATTAAGGACTTAGATTGCTCAATGCCTATCTATTAGCAGTTCAGCGTTTTTTAATAAAAATCCAAGGAAATTATTATATTTAAGAAAAGTTAATTCCTTTGATATCTTTAATGAAAGAAAATCGACATTTGGCACGCAGTCTGCTTTTCTAATTAATTACCTGCCAATACGAAAATTCGTATGGACAGCCAACTAAGTTGCATTTAGCACTAGAAATACCCTGAAAAAAAACCTAAATAAAAAAAATGGCAAAATACAAACTCGAATATCTATGGTTAGACGGCTACACCCCCGTTCCTAACGTAAGAGGTAAAACAAGAATCGGCGATTACGATGATTTTCCAACCCTAGATCAGTTACCTGAATGGGGATTTGATGGATCCTCAACTCAGCAAGCTGAAGGTGGTGACTCTGACTGCATTCTTAAGCCTGTTGCAGTTTATCCTGACGCAGGACGTTCAGGAAACGCAGCACTTGTAATGTGCGAAGTAATGCTTCCTGACGGAAATCCACACCCATCAAATGCGCGAGCTGGCATCCTCGATGATCCCGGTGCATGGTTCGGCTTCGAACAGGAATATTTCTTTGAGCAAGACGGTCGGCCCTTAGGTTGGCCTGAGACAGGATATCCTAATCCACAGGGTGAATACTATACTGGCGTTGGATACCAAAACGTTGGTGACATTGCACGGACAATCGTTGATGAACACCTCGATCTTTGCCTCGCTGCGGGCATTAACCATGAAGGTATAAATGCCGAGGTAGCTAAAGGACAATGGGAGTTCCAAATATTTGGTAAAGGTTCACAAAATTGCGCTGACCAGATGTGGGTAGCCCGCTACCTTCTTATCCGCTGTGCAGAAAAATATGGTGTGGACATTAATTTCCACTGCAAACCATTTGAAGGTGATTGGAACGGTTCCGGAATGCACTGTAACTTCTCAACTGATAAGTTACGTGACGAAGGAGGAGAAGATTACTTCAAATCTCTCATGGATGCATTCGAAAAGAACAGAGACGCTCACATCGCAGCTTATGGTCCTGACAATCATTTGAGATTGACTGGACTCCACGAAACTCAGTCAATTGACAAATTCAGTTGGGGAGTTGCAGATCGCGGTGCATCAATTCGCGTGCCTCACTCCTTTGTTAATGACGGTTACAAAGGATATCTTGAAGACCGCCGACCAAACTCACAGGGTGATCCTTATGCAATTGCCTCACGAGTCCTGCAAACAATTGCTGAAGTAGGTTAAAGAGACCTAGTAACAAATTACAAAAAAACCGCCACCTTTAATTAGGTGGCGGTTTTTTTTAATTTTAAATCCATTTAACAACTAATCCAAGATATATGGCAGGTTGAAAAAAACTAACCTTTCTTTCTCTTCTTTTTCTTTATAGGTGCAGATGTTTTCTTATTGGATAAATAAGCAATGCGCGCTTCAACATATCGCCCATCATGATTAACATCATCCATGGACAATTCATTAAATTTAAAGCCAGATGGTCCATCGTGCAGTAATACAGCGGTATTGAGAATAAGATTAGTTTCAACTGCCATTGAGGACATCTTTAAGGCCTGTCTAATGGCTGGCCTAGGGTCCTTGGTATTTGTGATTCCCAAAAATTCCGCGGCTCGGCAACGCACTAATGGTTCAATATCAGTATCCGCTAGTTTTGATATCAATCTAACCTGTTCTTCATTAATTTTACGGTGTGAACTAGCAACAATGCATCCCCAATAGCGGGACCAAGGATCATCAGAAAGTAATGCCTCCTTTATCTGGTCCTGCACTTCCTCATACGGACTCAGCTGTAAATTAGCAATATTCATGAGTTTCTTAATGTGATCTGATTTATTCTTACCGTAATCTACTGGACTCTCCATAGCCTCTCTCAACATTATAGGCTCAGGAAAAAAGCTAAGATCATTTATTTTATGTAGTTTTGAACTCATAAGACTACGCATTTCATTAAGGACCTTCGCAAGATCAGGATCAGCGGCAAGATTTCGTGTCTCGTGCGGGTCATTCTCAACATCATATAGAGCTTCCACTGGCCTTGTTTCAAAAAATTGTTTCTGAACGGCATTGAGTTTTCCTTTCTTATAAAGTTGACGCCATTCCTCAAAAGCAAGCTGCCTGTACCGATAATCATTCTGTAACCCATCAAAATTGAAAGGCTGGAAATTTCTCTGGTAGCTGTATTTTCCTTTTCTAAGCCATCGAACAAAATCATACTTTTCATCAAATCGATCAGCGTAATTAAACGTATATTCACGTGTCTGTGCCCCTTGCCCGAGAAATGGTCTTCCGTCTATGCCGCCAGGAATCACAGCCCCGGAAAGATTTAAAACAGTTGGCCCAAAATCTACGAATTCAACGAATTTTTTTTCACGGTGTCCATTATCGTTTTTTACTAAGTGCTTGAAATTTTTTGGCACGCGTACAACTAAAGGCACGTGCAGACCACTCTCGTAAGCGTATCCTTTGCTCCTAGGTAAAACGCCTCCATGATCTCCAAAATAAAAAATGAAAGTGTCCTCAAGCAGATCGTCCTCCTCAAGTTCTTTAACCACTTTACCAATTACGTCATCAATTTTCACCAAATTATCAAGGTACCTGGCATGAGTGTATCTAAAGGTCGGAGTGTCAGGATGATAGGGAGCAAGACGAACAGAATCAGGGTCATGTTTTGTGGACTGAGTTTCCATGGCCCGGGCAGTGAAATGCAATGAACTCTCATGAGACGTACCATAACTAGCCTTGTGGAAAAAGGGTTGGCCTTCTTTTCTTTTTCTCCAGTGTGCTTTCCCAGAAGATTCATGCCACACTCCCTTTCCGGGAACTGCATTATAATCGGTCTTGGATCGATTAGTCGTATAGTATCCCTTATCACGAAGATATGATGGAAACATTCGAACACCTTCAGGCATTGGCACCATGAGGGTTTTCCTGTGGTACTGAGTACCTATCCTGGGAGCATAACACCCGGTAATTAACGTTGAGCGAGCAACGGAACAGACCGGCGCATTGGAAAATGCATTATCAAAAGTTATTCCATGCTGAGCCATTTTTTTGATATTGGGCGTATCAGCACCGCCCGGAAAAAAATGATCCAAATAGTGAATGGAATTGTCTTCAGAAATGATCCAAACAAAATTCGGTTTCTCAGTAGCATTTGCCAATGCCGCTGTTTTTATTATTGAAAATAAGATGAAGAATAATCTCATAGGCATAAACATAAGTTAAAATTAAACTCAAAAGTAATAATTTAAATCATCATTCCATCAGAATGATCGGTTAAGATTGATAAAGAATAGTGTTCGGTTTACATTTTTAATCAAGACCGATTCAGAGAATTAGATATAAAATAAGTATGAAGAATTTAATTATCATCACATTAAGTCTGGCCCTACTTCCATTTGCCCAGGCTCAAACAGACTGGCCTCGCTGGAGGGGTCCCAGCCTCAATGATCATTCACCAGATACTGGCCTGCTAAAGAAATGGCCGAAGGAAGGGCCCGAACAGGTATGGCTCTATAAGAATGCTGGAGTCGGTTACTCCGGCCCGGCAATTTCAGATAACAAGCTATTCACAATGGGAGAGAGGGAAGGAGAAATCTATTTAATTGCTCTAAGCACTGAAAACGGTAAGGAGATATGGAGCACCAAATTCGGCAAAGGCTTCACAAATAATTGGGGAAATGGTCCAAGAGGAACTCCAACAGTTGACGGTGACAATGTATATGCATTGGGCCCCAATGGAGAAGTAGCTTGTTTTAAGACAAAGGACGGCTCAAGCGTCTGGAACACCGATCTGGTCGGACAATTTGGCGGCAAGGTTCCGTTCTGGGGGTACAGTGAATCAGTTCTAATTGATGGGAACAAAGTTTTATGTACTCCGGGCGGAAAAGGAGGGGCCATAGTTGCGCTTGATAAATTGACAGGAGAGAAATTATGGCAAAGTGAAAATCTCAATGACAGCGCACAGTACTCTTCAATAATACCAATCACTTACAATGGAAAATCTCAGTACGTGCAATTATTCATGAAAACACTCGCGGGAATAAACGCAGAAAACGGCACACTGTTATGGAAGACTGACTGGAATGGCAGAACGGCCGTTATTCCAACTCCAATATACAAAGATGGTAAAATTTATATCAGTTCAGGCTACGGAGTCGGTTGCAAAATGATAGAACTGGGTAAAGGAGGTAAAGTTGAAGAAGTATATAAAAATGATACTATCATAAATCATCATGGCGGAGTCATCCTGATAGGGAATCACTTGTATGGCCATTCTGATAGAGGGGGATGGAAGTGTCAGGAGTTTGCAAGCGGTGAAGAACTTTGGCGTTCAAAAGATCTTGGAAAAGGAGCAATTCATTACGCAGATGGCATGCTTTATTGTCTCGGCGAGAGTGACGGAACAGTAGCCTTAGTAAAAGCAAGTCCTAAGGGATGGCAAGAATCTAGCCGCTTCAAGTTAAGTCCTCAAACCAAGTTAAGAAAACCATCCGGAAAGATCTGGACTCATCCCGTAGTCATTGGTGGCAAGCTCTACCTGAGAGATCAGGAGATCATATATTGCTACAACGTTAAAAGTTAAAACTAAGTTCCTCGTAAATTAGATTATATAGGGAATTTAGACATCCTTTAATTCCGGCACTTTAAATTCGGCATTATTTGTATCCTTGAGAAGCTTATTCGCATCATCCGCGTGTTCACCAGTGTGCCTCTCCTTGTTTGGATCAAAAGTTAACCAAGGACCAACGGTATAATAGTTATCTTTCTCAGGAACGCCTACACCTTTGCCCATAATCTCATGCAGTTTACCAAAATGTTCGGCTGCGTCCTTATTATCCCCAAAACGTCCTGCTTTCTGATTGAACGGCACCTCTTCACCTAGTCTGTATGAATTGTTCATAAGATGCCCTAATACACAACCGTAGTGCGCATCTTTGACATTCCCGTTAGCCATCTCGGGTTTACCAGCGCGACAGGCAGCAATGAAACTGCCCCAATTACCACCTGGTGTTACTTTACCTTTGCCGAAATCAATCTTTTCACCCTTATCACTTCCTTTCGGATAATAACTCCTACCAATGATTCGACCACCATCCTCAAAATAATACTGGTTCTCAACCTGGCGCTTATAACCATTATAGTTTACATTTCGCACATTAAAGAAAACCTGCTGGCCGTTAGCGTATTCAGCCATTCCAAACATTGTATTGGGAGTCTCTCCCTGATCCTTCCACTGAAAACGACCACCGATCGCCATTGTTTTTACTGGATGGGTCTGATCATCATCAATTGCCCAGCGAGCCACATCCAATTCATGTGTACCTTGATTATTTAGGTCACCGTTACCAGTGGCCCAGAACCAATGCCAATTATAATGAACGTAATTGCCGTGAAACTTGTCGATTACGGCAGGTCCTTTCCAAAGGTTCCAGTCAAGATGAGCAGGAGGATCACTGAAATTTTTGTGACCGATACTCCCGCGGGGCTTACAACAATAGCCATAAGAGATTTTTAGGCGGCCCCACTTTCCTGCTTTGATCTGTGCATGCAGACCAGCACGACTAGCATCACTCCGCTGCTGAGTACCGTGCTGAATAACCACACCATATTTTTCCTGAGCAGCTACAGCGATCCTGCCTTCTAAAACGTCATGACTCATTGGCTTTTCAACATATACATGTTTTCCTGCCTGAGCTCCCCAGATCGTCATTAAAGAGTGCCAATGATTCGGAGTAGCAACTGTCAAAGCATCAACGTCTTTATCCTCCAATGCTTTCCTGACATCAGTTACCCCTTTCACATTCTTCTGTCCCCGCCCCTTGAGACTCTCAACAGTGCGGCTTAATACCTGCTTATCCGGGTCAATAACATACGCAATTTCAACATTCTTTTGACCAAGAAAACCGCCGATATGACTCTTCCCGCGACCATTTAATCCGGCAACAGCAATCCTGATTCTATCATTGGCTCCAATGGCCCTAGGAGCAGCCTTAGTATTTGCAATTAAAGGAAAACCACCAACAGCCAATGCAGATGATTTGATGAAATGACGTCTATTTATTAAGGACATTTTGTTAGAGTATTTAAGGATTACAATTGAGTACCTTCCAAGGAAAGCCCTAATACTGATTTAACTAAAGAAAAAAATAAAAATATTGATATTCTTAATGATAAGAAGATGAGCCGAATGCGGCACGAAGCTCATCATAATCCTTAGTTATTTGAAACTGAGGAAACTCATCAATCACATTCTGAGGAGGGCAAAAAAGAATACCCTTATCAGCCTCAGAAAGCATCGAAGTGTCATTATAAGAGTCACCCGCGGCAATGACCTTAAACCCGAGAGAATGGAACGCCTTTACTGCGTGTTTTTTTTGATCTTTCATTCTCAATTTAAAATCAATAATTCGACCACTATCATCGACCTCAAGGTTATGGCAGAACAATGCAGGAAAATCCAGTTTTTGCATTAATGGAAAAGCAAACTGATAGAAAGTATCTGATAAAATTACGACTTGAAAATTCTCTCTTAGCCAATGCAAAAATTCTTCAGCTCCATCCAAAGGTGACATATTGGAAATGACTTCATTTATATCCTTCAAGGTCAGTCCATTCTGTTCACATACATTCAATCGCATACGCATGAGCTCAGAATAATCACAAATGTCTCTAGTTGTGGCTCTCAAATCACTAATGCCTGTTTTATCCGCAACACCGATCCATATTTCCGGGACAAGAACCCCTTCAAGATCTAAACACGCTATTTTGCTCATTGACTGATTTAATTAAAGGTACCAAGAAACCACAAACTAAATGGCAATGCGAATCATAATTGATCGTTATCTTATATTGGATCTATAGCTAAACTAAGTCAGTTGCACCTAACTTATTATTTCTTTAACTACGTTGGCTTTTTCAACTCCTGTTAATCGAGTGTCTAGGCCCTGATATTGAACGGTGAAACGGCTATGGTTAATTCCAAGTAAATGAAGCATCGTTGCATGTAAATCACGGACATGAACTACATTATCAACAGAATTATATCCAAGTTCATCGGTTGCTCCATAAGAACTGCCTCCCCTAACACCTCCGCCGGCCATCCACATTGAAAATCCTTTCATGTGATGATCACGACCTGCTCCACCCTTCCCTTGAAACATGGGAGTCCTACCAAACTCTCCTCCCCAAATTACTAGAGTATCTTTCAACATGCCCCTCTGCTTAAGATCTGTTAAGAGTGCCCAGGTCGGTTTATCAGTGAGACCGCAACATATTTTCATATAATTCTCCAGGCCACCATGATGATCCCATCCCCGATGATATAAGTGAATGAATCGGCAACCGCGTTCAGCCAATCTCCTGGCTAAAAGGCAATTAGTTGCATAAGAACCATCTCCTGGCTTTGCCCCGTACATATCAATTATATGTTTCGGCTCCTTTGAAAAATCCATAAGTTCAGGGATAGAAGTCTGCATACGGAATGCCATTTCGTATGCAGATACTCTAGTATTAATGTCATCGCTTTTAATCGATTCGTTTCTGATTCGATCCAAGCCCTTGACCGCGTCGACAACGCTCCTCTGGTTTTCTCTAGAAACTTGTTTGGGATTTCTAAGGTAATTTACCGGATCCCCAGTAGAATTAAATTCGACTCCTTGATAGCGTCCCGGAAGAAATCCTGATGACCATTGCCGAGATGCAATGGGTTGAGGATTACGGCCACCGACACTTGAAAGAACCACAAACCCAGGCAATTCATCTGTTTCACTACCGAGACCATAATTTATCCATGACCCCATTGAAGGGCGACCCGAAATTGCCGTCCCGGTATTCATGAATGTATGAGCCGGGTCATGATTAATCTGCTCCGTTAGCATGGATCTAAGAATGCAAATATCATCAGCCATCTTTGCAGTCCAAGGCAAAAAATCACTGATTAATTGTCCACTCTTGCCGTGCCTTCTAAACTTCGTCATGTGCCCTTGAACCTTAAGCTTTTGACCCTGCAACTGTGCAATGGGCTGACCTTTGGTAAAAGACTCGGGCATCGGTTTGCCATGTAACTCATCGAGCTTTGGCTTGTAATCAAAAGTCTCGAGATGAGAAGGACCCCCAGCCATGCAAAGAAAAATAACTCTTTTGGCCCTGACCGGAAGGTCAGGAAGGCCGGAAACCCCTTTATCCTTAGAGATTGCATCCTGAGCTAACATCTCATTCAGAGCAACCGAACCAATGCCTAGCCCCGAACCCTTAAGAAAACTTCGCCGGTTCAGTTCATTAATATAATTTTCCTGTGTCTTAAGCATCAATTTCTAGTATTAAACTCACTACAATTAAAAATGGCTCTTGAAACTGCTGTCCATGCACTCATCTCAGCATCCTCCCCCTCGGCCCCCTTCATCACATCTTTGAAAAGATTAATAAGAACATCCTTCTCCTCCAGAGAAGGCGACCTGGAAAGCGCCTTCCTGAAAGCGTCTTCAATTCTATGCTCTTCGTCATCATGGTTTGTATTAATGAGCCCTCTGGCAAAAGATGTGGCTGCTTCGTAAAAACCAGGATCATTTAATAAAACCATTGCCGCAATAGGAGTATTGGATCTGGATCTTTTAGCAACGCACTCTTCTCTACTTGGCGCATCCATGGCTTTAAGCAACGGATGCAAAAATTGTCTCTGCCAGTGCATGTAAACTGATCTCTTAAAACGGCGTTCGTCCTGATGTTGGACATATTCCCTCTTGGGAAAATTCAAGTGCCTATAATAACCCTTAGGTTGATAAGGCTTGATACTGCTTCCACCATAATCATTAACTAATAGACCACTCACAGCGAGAGCATTGTCACGAATCATTTCCGCAGATAACCTGTGCCTGGACTGCCTAGCAAAAAATTTATTAGTTGGATCTTTCGTTTTCAACGCATCTGGAATCTCCGAACTCAGCTTGTATGCCCGGCTCATTACAACTAATTTAATGATTCTTTTGATATCCCAGTCATTTTCATAAAAATACACTGACAAGTTATCGAGAAGATCCGGCATTGCAGGCGGCGATCCTTGACCTCCAAAATCATCCAAACTCGAAGTAATTCCCTCACCAAAAAACAAGTACCATAGCCTATTAACAAAAACTCTAGCAGTTAAACCTCCGATCCCGTTTTCAGGATCCGTGAGCCAATTCGCCAGATCCAAACGGTTGGCCCTCTGGTCTCCAGTATTAAGTTTACCAAGAAATTCCGGAACTGCAGGCTGAACAATTTCTCCGCTCTCATCTAACCAGTTCCCTCGAGGAAGGACCCTAGTGACACGAGGTTCGATACTTTCAGTGATCATCGTAAGAACGGACCGACCCTTTATTTTCTTTATTAGTTCCTCTATTTCTTTGGTCCTCGGAACTTTGGATTCTAATGTTTTTAGTTCTTCCCTGTCCTTGCGGCTTAAAACTGAAATTTCAGGGGGCCGCTTAGTTGGCAAAGAATTGGACCCAACTGCAAAGTGCTTCGACTCATCAACATCCGCAAAGAAAGCAGACATCGCATAAAAATCACGAGCCGTGTACGGATCATATTTATGATCATGACATTGAGCGCAGCCTAAAGTTGCCCCCATCCATACACCAGATAAATTCCGTATACGGTCAGCTGCATAAATTGCTAAATATTCTCGTGCCTGAACACCCCCTTCATGGGAAGTTTGCAAAAGTCTATTATATCCCGTGGCTATTCTTTGATCTATTGTAGGTTCATCCAATAAGTCCCCCGCTAACTGTTCTCGAGTGAACTGATCAAAAGGAAGGTTTTGGTTGAATGAATCCAAAACATAATCTCTATATGGAGTGATATTATGATCCTGATCTCCATGATATCCAACAGTATCGGCAAACCGAACTAGATCGAGCCAATAACTTGCCATTCTTTCACCGAAAGATTCAGAGGAAAGAAATTCATCAACTATTGATTCATATACTGCATTTACATCTTCAGCTTTTTTCAGCCTTTCAACAGTTTCAAATTTAGGTGGAAGCCCAAGCAAATCAAAAGAAAGCCTTCTTACTAGAGTCACATTGTCAGCGTCTCGGACAGGTTTGATTTTCTCTCTGTTCCAATACGAAAATAGAAAAGAATCAATCCAGTTATGGCCCCACCCTTTAGAAGTGTTTTTAGGAGCCTGTGTCTGAACTGGAGGAATGTAAGCCCAAGGCTTCGCGTACTTTGCACCTGAACGAACCCATCTCGTAAGCACATCGATTTGATCCGGCGTGAGAGCCTTGCCACTCTTGATTGTGGGCATGACTTCTTCAGGATCATTCGAAGTAATTCTCGCAATGAGTTCGCTCTGAGAAGTAGTCGAAATTGCGACCACATCTCTTGATCCCTGCTCCGTATCCAAACGTAAATCTGCCTTTCTGTGAGTCTTGTCAGGACCATGACAAACAAAACAGTTCTGCGAAAGTATTGGTCTAACATCACGATTAAAATCAATCTCTTCAGCAATTAGATCCAAAGGCTGAAATAAAAATGAAATTATTAGTGCAAATCTCATCATTCGACTACGTATTCGGGAAATTATATAGACTATATGAATACAAACTGTTTTCATATCCACGTCAATAATAACAGGTGATTACAAAAAATAAAATATTGTTAAAGAGTTTGGAAGAAAGAAACTCTGAAGTGAATTCCTAAATTCATATATCTGTTACATTATCTAAAAACCATGATCCGTTATCTAATATTAATATCACTCTTCGTCCTGCAAAAAGGGATAGCCAATGACCGCCCAAACCTTTTAATAATGATGAGTGACGACCAATCTTTTCCCCATGCATCCGCGTATGGATCCAAAATGGCTTTCACTCCAAACTTTGACCGAGTCGCCAATGAAGGTGTTCTGTTCACTAATGCTTTTTGCTCAGCGCCGGGATGCAGTCCGTCCCGAGCTGCGTTTCTAACCGGACGAAACATATGGCAAATCGAACATGCTGGAACACATGCCTCTTCTTTCCATAAAAAATATCTGACTTTTATGGATCTTCTCAAAGAATCTGGCTATCATACTGGACACACAGGTAAGGGGTGGGGACCAGGGAATTATTCTGATGGGGGCAGGGAAAATAATCCAGCAGGACCAATCTACGGCAGTAAAAAGGGAAACTATAGTGAAGGTTTTTCGAAGTTCATAAAATCAAAACCAAAAGGTTCCCCTTTCGCTTTCTGGTTCGGTTCAAAAGATCCTCACAGGAGTTTCGAAAAAGGGAGCGGTCAAAAAGCAGGTAAAACTTTGGATCAAGCAGACCTGCCACCATTCTTGCCTGATTCACCTACCATCCGTGGTGATCTACTCGACTATGCATTGGAAATTGAACGCTTCGATAAGGACTGCGGAAAAATGCTGGAGATACTAAAAAAGAATAATTTGGATAATAACACCATAATTATTATTACAAGTGATAACGGAATGGCATTTCCATACGCCAAAGCAAACTGCACTGAATATGGAATTCACATGCCCCTTGCTATTTCCTGGAAACCAAAAATACCCGCAAATCAAATATGCAAAAAGTTAATTAGCTTTATAGACATAACGGCAACGATTCATGAAGCAATGTCAATCAGTGCCCCTAAGAAATTTCCAATCATGGGAAAAAGTTTTCTGAACAGCGTCAGTAAATTGAGAGATTCAGCCCAAGACAACAATTCTCCTATTTATGCAGGCAGAGAACGGCACTCATCATCACGTTATAATTCCTTAGGGTACCCACAACGTTGCATCAGGACGGATGAGTACTTATATATAATAAATTTCAAGCCGGAAAGATGGCCTGCTGGTCCGGGTCAAAAGTTTTCTGGGAAGCCAGGGTCTCGACTCGGTCCCGAACACGGAGGGTACCATGACATTGATGCATGCCCCACCCTAAGCTTCATGATCGCCAAACAAAAAGATCCCAAAATAGCGAAGTACTTTCATTTAGCCGTCAACAAGAGGCCTAAAGAGCAACTCTTTAATATTCGAAAAGACCCGGGATGCCTTAACAATCTAGCCAATGATCCAAAGCATGCGATTATTCGAGATAAACTATCTCAAAGACTCGTGAAATATTTAACAGATACTAATGATCCACGTGCTTTGAATGGTGGTGATATTTTTGAAACCTATAAGAGATATTCATCAATTAGATGGTTCCCAGAACCTGAATGGGTGAAAAAAAATCCTGAATCTGTGCCAAAAACACCATGGCTTAGAGCAAAAAAATAATTAGATTCATGGTTTTCAAGATAGTCACTCGAATCAACAATGATTCTGAGTATCTTACTCTAATCACCTCAATATGGATAAGACCCCAATCCTTTGTTTTTTTATATTACTATTTCTTTGCCCCGCGAAAACTTTTTCTCAACTAGGAATAACAGAATTCGCGGCAAACAATGAAGGAGCCTATCTCGATGAAGATGGAGATTCATCTGATTGGATCGAAATTCAAAATTCAGGACCCTCGCCCATATCAACAAAAGGATACCATCTCACAGATAATTCAGATAATCTTAAAAAATGGACCTTCCCTGACGAAATAATCGCACCTAATGGAATATTAATTGTCTTCGCCTCAGGAAAAAATCGAAACAAAAAAGGGAGCGAGCTTCACACTAATTTCTCTCTATCATCAAACGGAGAATATCTTGCTCTTGTGGGTCCAGAGAACGTCGGCATTGCAACGGAATTTTCTCCTGTATATCCAAAACAATTTAATAATTACTCATATGGATTTGGTTCTCACGATAAACCTGTCGAGAAAACTTTAATTTCATGGCCTTCAACAGCCAGATGGATCATACCTGACAATAATACAAAAGATTCATGGAACTTATCAGAATTTGATGATTCAGATTGGTTCGAGAGCATGACAGGAATAGGGTTCGGATATAAATTTCCAAACTTCATAGGACCGGGCAGTAATACGAGTCAGGAAATGCGCGGCATCTCTCCTAGCATTTATGTCAGAATTAATTTTAGCGTAGATGATCCCCAAGCCGTTAAATTAATGGACTTATCGATGCATTTCGAAGACGCAGTGGTCGTTTATCTTAACGGACACAAAGTAATCAGTGAAAGTGCCCCTGAATCAACGGGACCAAATTCGACTGCATTAAATAATCTAAATAGCGAGGTTTTTTCCGGAGATCCAATGAAAATCTTCAGCTTAGATTTTGCGGGAAAATTATTAACCGGTGAAAATGTCCTCTCATTTCACTTGATGAATAATTCCGTAACCAGCTCAGATATTCTATTAATTCCTAAGCTAGTTGCACAATTAAGCTCGCCGGAAGCAAACACTAAAGAAGGTTATTTTAATTCACCAACTCCAGGAAAGCCAAACTCTACAATCACCTACACAGGACTAGTTAAAGATACCACATTTAGTATTGACCGAGGTTTCTTTTCGGAACCGTTGGACGTTCTCATTTCATGTAAGACTATAGGTTCAGCTATAATTTACACGATAGATGGCAGTGAACCCGGCCCAAAAAACGGCATAATAATAGAGCCAGAAAATGAAGAAGCGCGGCCCACTGCTCGTGTCAGAATTACCAAAACCACTCCATTAAGAGCAATCGGCATCAAAACCGGTCTCATGCCATCAAACACGGATACACAAACTTATATATTTCTGGATGATGTACTTGATCAAGATGAAAGCCCTGAAGGTTATCCAGTTCCATGGAAAAATCGATCCGGACAAATCATCGGAGGTGATTATGGAATGGATCCAAATGTGGTTGGATCTTTCTACACGAGAGAAGAAATTAAAGAGGGTCTAATGGACATTCCAACTGTCTCCATTGTTACAAATAAAACCAATCTCTTTGATCAGAAAACCGGAATACAGGTGAATTCACAAGATTCTGGAGATGATTCAGAACGCCTAGTCTCCGTCGAACTGATTAATTTTCCAGAAAGCCCCACTAAACAACTGAATGCTGGAATGCGTATGAATGGAAATGCGTCTAGATCACCGACAAGACCAAAACACAATTTCCGACTCATATTTCGGGACGAGTATGGATCAAATATTCTGAAGTACCCGCTGTTCGGGCCAGAAGCACCTACAGACCAATTTAATTCTATCATTCTGAGAGGAGGTAATGGCAATTCATGGATCCATCCTCATGCGAATGTCTACCTGAATGCAATGTATATAAGAGATCAATGGTTCCGAGATGCCCATTCATTAATGGGATACCCGGAAGCTCTACAAAGGGAAGTACACGTATATTTTAATGGCCTTTACTGGGGAATGCATCACCTCTTTGAAAGAATTGAGGAAGAATGGACAGCAGAAAGGTTCGGCGGGAACAAAGACGATTGGGAAGGTTTTCGAATCGTGGCTGGAAGCAGAATAGAAATTATACACGGCACCGAAAAAGAAGTTAGTAAAGGAATACTTGATAGCTGGGATTCCACAATTCTAGCTGCTAAAGCTGGTGATTTGGAAACTGTGAAGCAATATCTGGATTTAGATTCGTTCATTGACTATCTGCTACTCAATTTTCATGCAGGTAACAGCGACTGGGATCAAAATAATGTACGGGCAATGAGGCGGATATCTCCTCCTGGAAAATATATGTTCTTCTGCCACGATGCTGAGAGAGCTGGTTTCAACGCAGGCGCATCATCAACAGTATCAATCGATGTAACAACTAAAAATACAGTTCGCGGTCCCACATCAATACATAACGATTTAAGAAAAATACCTGCATACGCAATTCGGTTTGCAGATAGAGCCCAATTGCATCTTTTAAATGGGGGTGCACTCAGTCCTGAGAATGGTGCAAGATTATGGAAGAACCGGGCCGATGGAATCCGCCTAGCCCTCAAAGCAGAAAGCGCAAGGTGGGGTGATTTCCGACGAGAACCACCACTAAACCTCAATGATTGGGAAAGGTCACTCAAACGAGAATACGAACAATGGTTTCCATTCCGAACACCAAAAACATTATCGCAACTACGTTCTCGCGGTTTATATCCTAAAACAGAAGCGCCTGATTTTTCTCAACACGGAGGTCAGGTCCCTTCGGAATTTTCATTGGAAATGAATAACCCGAATGCCGGTGGCACTATCTATTATACATTAGATGGGTCCGATCCCCGCATTTCGGACACAGAGCCTGAAGAGAATATTCTCGTCCCTGAAGAGTCCCTTGCTCTGGTTCTGGTTCAGTCAGAAGACGGCGGGCTGGGTCTGGACTGGACCAGTGTTAATTTTGATGACTCTCAATGGCAGAGCGGCCAGACCGGTATGGGTTTTGAGAAAATAGCCGGTGACTATCAGGCTCTAATTAATTTTCCTCTCTCCTCGATGCTGGGAACCAATGCTTCATGCATGATCCGTATTCCATTTAATATTCCTGACCAGGAAGCTCTCAATAAAATATTCTCTCTGGCATTGAACATGAAATATGATGATGGGTACGCTGCCTTCATTAACGGAGAATTTGTCGCCGGAAAGAACAACCCTGAAACACTGACCTGGAATTCAAGAGCGACCCGTTCCCACCTCGACTCTTTGGCCCTTGAATTTGAATCGGTCGATATATCAAACGCGACATCAAAGCTCAGAGTCGGTAAAAATATCCTCGCTATTCAAGCAATGAACTCATCACGCAGTGGCAGTGATTTTCTTATCGTTCCGCAGATCTCATACGGGACAAAATCCTCAAATGGTCTCTCACCTTCAGCAATCAAATACAATGCTCCTGTAAGTTTATCCAAGAGCGGAACCGTCAAAGCAAGGATCCTTGAGGATGGTACCTGGTCCGCACTCAATCAGGCTCAATTCATTGTTGGCATTCCAGCAAAGGCAGGAAGCCTAGTCATTTCCGAG
>PAPL01000055.1 GCA_002708885.1 Verrucomicrobiales bacterium
AATGATGCGCACTTTAAGAATCTGATAACTGGGCAGGGCATCGGGACCCGGTGGGGCTATGGCGGCGCAAAGTATGCTTGGAAGCCAATTATCATTAAGCCTGATGCCCCGCCGATTTCAAACGGTGTGGTGGTAATTCCTGCGAACAAAAAATACATCTTCGATGTGGGTGATGGTCTTCCGGACGCTGGTACTATGCGCGTACGCATTCGGGCATCGCGAGTGAATTCAGAAAGTAAACATTCACCGACATTGCGCTTATTTTTTGGTAACCAAGCCAGTAATGATTCGCGTGTTTTGGTGCGCGCAAGGGAGCGGGATATTACTATTACAGCTCAACCAGATGCACCGGATTTTTATCATTGGGACGTGCGGCTGAGTGAAATTGCTCGTAATGCCTATCGCCATATTCAGAAGCTTGGTCAGTTGCCTAACCCTGCAGAGTTTTTATCTTTTCAGAACTGTTCAAGTACACCAGTGGCTGTACAGATCGATTATCTGGAAATTACAGCACCGTTTCATGAACAATGGCCGCCAAAATCTCACTCCCAAATATTCTTTGAGAGCAATGATAAGGCGAACGAGAAGAAATATGCCCGAGAAGTATTGATGAAGTTCATGCGCCGCGCATGGCGCCGCGAGATAGCTGAGGCGGAAATTGACCAAAAATTGGCACTCTTTGAAAAGTTGAGGCCTCAGTGTAATGACTTCCAAGAGGCGATGATAGAGGTCTTGGCTACTGTATTGTCATCTCCCAAGTTTTTGTATCTGGCCTTAGCAAGCGAGCCTTCTGATGAGGGAAACCAACGTATTTCAGATTTTGAATTGGCCAGCCGGCTTTCCTTTTTCCTGTGGGGTAGTTTGCCTGATACTCAGTTACTGGACCTTGCTGCTAACGGTAAATTGCGTGATCAGGGTGTGTTAAAGGAGCAGACACTTCGATTGTTGGCTGACCCGAAGGCTGACCGGTTTTCCCTTCACTTTACTCGGCAATGGTTAGGATTAGAATTACTGGATTTCTTGAAAGTAGATAAAACGGCATACCGTCATTTTGATCCTTTGTTAATGGAGGGGATGAGAGGGGAGCCAGTTGCCTTTTTTAGTGAGATTTTAAAGCGTAACCGGTCAGTGATGGAATTCCTAGATTCGGACTATGCAATGGTGAATGACAGACTGGCGCGGCATTATGATTTACCAGAGGTGGTCGGAGATAAATTTCGTTCAGTAAAACTTTCACCGAAAGATCGCCGAGGAGGTGTTCTTACACAGGCTGGTCTATTAGCGATGAATTCAGACGGTAAAGATTCTCACCCCCTGAAGCGAGGCATTTGGCTATTAGAGAATTTACTAAACGATCCACCGCCACCGCCACCGCCGGCCGTGCCTGAGATTGACTTGGCTGACCCGGAGATACTTAAACTTACTCTTAAGCAGAGGATGGAAGATCACCGCAACGATCCGGCCTGCATTTCCTGCCATGTGAAAATCGATCCTTGGGGAATTGCTTTTGAGAATTTTGATGCTGTGGGTAAGTGGCGTGATTCGATTGGCGACGATCCGGTCGATGCCACGAGCAAATTATTCAATAAGCACGAACTGCGTGGCATTGAAGGGTTGAAGAGGTATTTAATGACCAATCGGCAGGACCAGTTTGCGCGGGCCCTGACACATAAGTTGGTAACTTATGCGTTGGGACGCCCACTGACCTTTGGAGACCGCTCACAAGTGGACCTCATCTCAAATCAATTACGAGATCAGGGCGATGGCCTAAAAGACCTTGTAATTCTTATCGTGCAAAGTGATTTATTTCAGTTAAAATAGTTCAATAGAATAAATGACCATGAAAATATCTTCACTGGATCGTCGAAAATTTCTGCGTGGTTCTGGCGTGGCCCTGGCCCTGCCTTGGTTTGAATCTTTTAATCAAATAGCATCCGCTGCAAGCCCTCAAGAGAAGCGCAAAAGGTTGGCCTGCTTTTATTTACCTGATGGTGTTCCAATGCCATTAGAAAAGGATCCATCTTTTAATGATTGGAGTTGGTTCCCTCACGGAGCCGGTAAGGACTTTACTCTGACAAAATGCATGGAAACTCTTGAACCACTGAAACAAGAGTTAACAGTTTTCTCAGGCTTATCGCATCCGGCTGTAAGACGTGTACATGGACATGCTAACGCGGACCAATTTCTTACAGGGGCTGATACTGGGGCAGATGGAGATTATCAAAACAGTATTTCACTTGATCAGGTCTTTGCTGAACACGCTGGAAAGCATACTCGTCATGCGTCTCTCGTAATGTCTACGGATGGTGGGACTGGATCTCCTCGTGGTGCTCATACGATGTCCTATAACCGGAATGGAAAACCTATTCCAGCTGAGCATAAGCCTAAAAGAATTTTTGATATGCTTTTTGTTAAGGACGGTCCTGATGCAGCTCAGAGATTGGCTCTCAGTCAGAGTGCGCTAGACGAGCTAATGCAGGACGCTCGTTCACTTAAGCGCTCGTTATCCAAGCACGACCAAGAAACTCTTTCCGAGTACCTACAGTCTGTAAGAGATACAGAGATAAAAATCGAGAGATCCAAACGGTGGCTCAACATTCCGCTGCCAAAAGTTAATGTGGATCATTTGAATCTTGATATCACACCTGAAGACCCAAGAACGTTTCTTCAGACCATGTATGAGTTGATTTATCTCGCTTTTAAAACTGATACGACTCGCGTGGCCACTTATCAATTCGGAAGAGAAAACGGTGTAGGAATCAGTGATTATCTTGCTCGTGCTGTGGGATTTAAACTCACTCACCAGCTTTCCCATGAAACAAAAAAACCTGATGGCTATAAGAATTTTGGAAAATATTGCAGGTTCATCAATGAAGAGCTTGGACGCTTTGCTAATCGACTAAAGGAAACGCCCGAACCTGGAGGCGAGGGGAATATGCTTGATCATACTGCACTCCTTTTCGGATCAGCATCCAGTGCCTTTCACCTTTCACGAAATTATCCACTTCTACTTATTGGTGGTGGTAAATTGGGCTTCAAGCATGGTCAATATCTGAAGTACGGTCAGGGCAACGAGAAAAACCAATCAACTTCTGGTATAAGCAGTGATTCTGGCTGGCAAGGTGCGATGAATTATACCGAACTGCCACTCTCTAACCTTTACCTTACAATGCTTCACAAGCTGGGAGTAGAAACCAAGAGTTTCGGGGGAAGCAGTGAAACTCTCAGTGAAGTCTGATACTTTGTATTTTTTAAAGTGATTTTAGGAATCAATTTTACTTTGAGCGGCCCGGAGTCTTCCAGTTCGGATCAGGTTCATGAGACTGATCTAATAAGTTTTGGGCATGTCTAACCAAATCGGGTCTGCGTTTGGCATAATCTTTTTTCTCTTCTGGATCAGAGGAGAGATCGTAGAGCTTTATTGGGCCAGTGAACATGGGTTTGCGAATGGCCTTCCATTTACCGAACCTCACAGCTTGGGCAGAGCCGCGTTCTAGAAATTCCCAGTAAAGCTGACTCTTTCGGACCCATTGTTTTTCAGACGGGTTCCCCTCCAAAGTGGATAAAAAACTGTCACTGTCGATGTCTTCTGGGGCCTTGATCTTAGCTAACTCGGCAAATGTGGCCATGAAGTCTCCAAAGTACCATTGGTGATCATTGGTAGTGCCAGCCTTAATTGTTCCTGGCCACCAAGCGATAGTAGGTACCCTGATACCACCTTCAGTTAGATCTCTTTTGATTCCACGGTATTGTCCGTTTGAATTGAAAAAGTCGGCCTGGTGACCTCCTTCCTGATGAGGGCCGTTGTCTGATGTAAAAAGCACCAAAGTGTCCTTGGCTAGATCCAGCTCGGTAATTAAGTTGAGGATCTGACCCACGTCCCGGTCGATGTTTTGGATCATTGCGGCGAATCCTTTCTCTGGCTCCGGCCACTCCTCTTTGGCGAATTCACCAATGTCAGGGACCTCCATGCCTTGATTACCTGCCTCATTATTGGTGTGAGGAACATTCATAGCAAAATAAAGGAAAAAGGGTTTTTCCTTGTTTTTTTTAATGAAGTGGAGGGCATCTTTTGTAAAAAGATCCGGTGCGTACTGAACTTTTTTCACTGCAACGCCCCGCCCAGCCTGTGGAAGCTTTGGGTCCTGCCAACGCTTCCACTTAGGAGCCACCTCATTTTGTAGCTTCTCCACTTTGCCATTACGGATCAGAAATTCAGGATAAAAATTGTGAGCGTGCCACATATTGATATAGCCATAAAAATGATCGAATCCAACATCATTGGGATTGGTAAAATTGTCCGGTGTTCCGACTCCCCATTTACCCACACATGCAGTGGCATAGNNTGCTTTTTTAAGAACCGATGCCAGAGTGTGTTGACCNGGCTTTATCACAATAGGTTTTGTGGAATTGCCACGCACGACGGTGCGCCCCATGTGCTTGCCCGTGAGAAGTACACTACGGGANGGAGCGCAAACTGTGCACCCTGCATAGAACTGGGTCAATTTTATGCCTTCTTTGGCCATCGTATCCAGACGTGGCGTTTTCAATACTTTTTGACCGAANCAACCCAAGTCTCCATAGCCCAAGTCATCGGCAAGGATTAGAACAATATTTGGAGGTCNCTCCTTGGCCGTTACGAAACTGAGAGCTAGAAAAATCAACCAAGCGATACTGAGGCGAACAATGACTGAGGTAAGTGAAAAGAGCCTTCTTTTCTGCATAAGTCCTATTTTCTGATTAATCATCAGAATGGTTCAAGCTGAAACTGTGGGAAAAGATGATGAATTAACTCTTAATATGACCAACCAGAACAATCCTTTTATTTTGTTTCTGTNATTGGTAAAATTGTNCNATGAAANTGACCTGCATCCTTTCATTATTTACGATATTGGCAGCGTCTAATCAAAAGACCCTCGCAGGATTTCGTGCTGGAGCNGCGCAGGTTGATGTGACCCCTCGAAAGTTACCGGTCACTGTTAATGGAGGATTTTTAACGAATAAGGTCCGCATAATTGCTGACCGTCTTCATTCAAGGGCCATCGTTTTTTCAGATGATGATCAGACCATTGCCATTGCGGTAGTGGACAGCTGTATGATTCCAACTCATTTATGCGACGCCGTTAAGGAAAAGGTTTTCAAGCAAACCGGCATTAAAAAAGATAAGATTCTNATTTGTGCTACCCATACTCATAGTGCGCCGAGTGTCATGGACTTGTGTCTCGGNACTGACAAGGACGAAGACTATACAAAATTTCTTCCTGATAAAATTGCAGAATCAATCTTTAAAGCTCATTCCAGTTTGCGTCCGGCCAAGGCNGGATGGGCAGTNTTTGATGGATCAGATTATACCAAGCCCAGGCGATGGGCCTTTTGGCCGGGAACAGGCACTGACCCGTTCGGCGAGAAGAGCATCCGNGCCAATATGCACCCCGGTTATCAAAANCCTGACGCGACTGGTGAGACCGGCCCGACCGATCCTTGGTTCACTTTATTTTCATTAATTTCTGAGGATGATAAGCCCATTGCNGTACTNGGAAATTTCTCAATGCACTATTTTAGCGGGCATTCTGGAATTTCATCGGANTATTTNGGNNGNTACTCTAAAGAGATGTCTGCTCGCTTGGGCAATGGCTGTGTTGTCGCATTATCACAGGGCACGAGCGGCGATGTTTGGAGAGCTGATTATGGGAAAAGGCGGGAGGAAAGTGAAATCAGTATCAAGCGCTATGTGAAGGAATTAACTGATCTTTCGGTAAAGTCGCTTTCTACAATTAAATACTCCAGTGATTTGCCCGTTTCCATGAAGGAAAAACGCATTGTGATGGCTAGACGCGCACCGGACAAAGATCGGCTTGAATGGGCTCAAAAGGTTTCGCAGGGAATTAAAAATAACATTCCAAGGAACCGGCCTCAGGTCTATGCGAGGCAGGCGCTCTATCTTCACGATAATCCTAGTACCGAGGTCGTTCTCCAAGCAATCAGGGTCGGAGACTTTGGCATAACAACTATGCCTAATGAGGTNTATGCCCTGACCGGNNTGAANCTCAAATCATGGAGTCCTCTTGGGACCACCATGAATATTGAGTTAGCTAACGGAGCAGAGGGNTACATTCCTCCTGCCGANCAGCATTTTCTTGGAGGCTACACGACNTGGCCCTCAGTCACTGCCGGATTAGAAATTGACGCAGAGAAAAAAATAACCTCTCACCTCATTGAAATGCTTGAAACAATTTCAGGGAAGCCCAAAAAATCGTACAATGAAGCGTTGGGCAAGTATGCTGAGGCGATCAATGTTCTGAACCCTTTAAAGAAATGGAGACTCGGNGANNTTGAGCCTGGAAAAGGATTTGAAGATGGGGTCGTTTGCCATCTTCCCGGAGTAGAAGGTAAAGGGTTCCCGGACAATCATAGGAGCCGTTCAGCAAGCTTTGCTGGTGGNAGAATAGTCTCANAGGCAAAGATCGGTGATCAGTATTCGATTTCTTTATGGTTCAGAAATGGGCTACGCAAAGATGCACGTTTAGTCACAGGTTATTTCTTTTCTAGGGGTGATCCCCTTAATAAAGAAGCTCCTGGAGACCATGTGGGAATTGGAGGTACCGCGGGTCATGCCGGCAAACTAATTATTTTTAATGGAAATGAATCCAATGACTTACTGGCCGGAAAGCAGGATCTTATCAAGGGCCGTTGGTACCATTTAGTATTTGTGCGGAACCAGAAACTGGTCCGCGCCTACGTTAACGGGAAACAGGAAATGGCCGGTGAATTGGAGCCNACTCATTTGGGGTCTAATGACTTTTTTATAGGCGGACGAAGTGATCAATTTGCGAANTTTGAAGGAAGAATTGATGAAGTCGCTTTTTTTGATAGGGCCCTGTCTGCTGTGGAAGTGGGGGCCCTGTATGAGACGGCCGGTATCATTCCGGTCCCAGATTCTCCACCGCTTTTGCCTGCTCAAAGCCTTAAAAAAGCTCATGCTCCTGAAGGCTATCAAGTAGAACTAGTGGCAAGTGAGCCTCTCGTCATGGATCCTGTCGCAATTGACTGGTCCTCTGACGGTTCAGTGTGGGTTGCTGAAATGGCAGATTATCCTTCAGGGGAGAATGGTGTTTTGGGCCGCATTGTAAAACTCATTGATACTAACGGCGATCACCGATCGGATAAGAGACAAGTGCTTCTTGATGATGTTGCATTTCCTACAGGCGTCATGTCATGGGGCGATGGAGTAATCGTGACTAGCGCAGGTAAGATCTTCTATGCAGAAGATGAGGACGGTGATGGTATTGCAGATAGAAAAGAGGACTGGTTCACCGGATTTATTGAAAACAATCAACAGCTCCGAGTCAATGGACTCCGATGGGGTCTTGATGGTTGGATCTACTGTGCGAGTGGTGGTCATCATGCGGGTTTCGGAGTAAATACAGTCATCACCTGTGCCAAGAACGGAAAAAAAATTCAGCTCGGGGCACGTGATTTCCGGTTCCGGCCAGACGGTTCTTTTGAACCGGTTGCCGGTCCCTCACAATTCGGGCGGGTACGGGACAATGAAGGAAACTGGTTTGGGGTTCAGAACGCACACCCTATTTGGCATTATGTATTGGAGGATCGGTACCTTAAACGCAATCCGGACATCGCTGCACCCGACCCACGCAAAATGCTGAGGGGTAAATCTCCGAAAATTTATTCTGCCGGTAAGGCTCAAAAAAGATTTCATGGGTTTGATATGATTGGGCGATACACGTCCGCGTGCGGCATTTCGATTTACCGAGACAATATATTATTTGATCATGCTTCTGGACAAATAAGCGCATTTACTTGTGAGCCGTTTTCGAATCTGGTGCAGCGGCATGTACTTAAAGATCATGGAGTAACTTTTACAGCTCGGCGCGCTGAAGAGGATGGGGACCATGATTTCTTTGCCTCTGAGGACCGTTGGTGTCGGCCAGTCATGTCAAGGACTGCTCCTGACGGTTCCTTGTGGGTTGTGGATATGTATCGTTACATGATTGAGCATCCGCAATGGTTGCCGCCTGAAGGCAAGCAAGAATTAAAACCGCATTATTATTCTGGCCAAGACAAAGGTCGTATTTACCGCGTGATCAGGCAAGGCGCACAACATAAGTGGCAAGTTCCTAATAAGGACTCTCCTAACGGTATCGTTCGTGACATCGCTTTGAGGGAATCCTTTCGCAAAGGTGAATCAATTGTATGGAACAGGAAACAAATCACGGAAGGCCTTATTTCGAAAGAACGCTCGGTCCGCAAATTTGCTCTAAGGAAAGCTGAAAAATTAACTGAGATCATTCCTGAGGTCCTCAATCTTGCCAATGATCCTGATCCGAAAGTACGCTTACAGGTTGCTTATACATTAGGAGAATTTAAATCTGATGAGGCAGGGCAGGCTCTCTCTAAAATTGCTCAAAGTGATGGAGACGATCCATACTTTGTGGCAGCGGTCCTGAGCTCTGCAAATCACCATTTAAGAACATTGGCAGGGTCTGAAGAACTGAGTTTTCCAATTACTGAGGGGCTCTTAAAAATGTCTCACCGGTTCCCAGGCATGGGGGAAAAGATATCGGAAGGGATACTTGCGAAATGGTCTGGTCCAGATAAGTGGAGATTACTAGCTTCTGCATCTTCGAGTTTCAGGGAACGTGCCCGTGCAGCGGCAGTCATTGCGGTCAATGACAATGAACTTTCGACTGATGAAAGAGCCTCAGCTGTCCGTTTGCTGGGAAAAGAAAATATAGAGGACTTGATAGAATTACTTGGCTCAGAGAATTCCAAAGAAATTCAGCTAGCTTCATTGAAGCATTTGGGAACACTAGGTTCTTTTGTCAGCATTCTAAATTCTTGGTCTTCCCTTGGTCCGGCCGGAAGAGAGGCTGCTGAGACTGCACTTTTAGCTAAAGAACAGGGAGCCCATGATCTCTTGAGCAGGATAGAGTCTGGAAGTATTAATTCTTTCGAGTTGAGTCCGAGTTCCCTTGAGAGAATTCAAAAACATTCCTCTGCTAAAATTCGGGACAAGGCGAAGAAACTATTAGCTGAGGCGATCATAGGAACACGCGATGAGGTAATTGACCGGTTCAGACCTTCGCTATCAATGCAGGGCAATTATGAAAATGGCAGACTACAATTCGTTGCACGTTGTTCGAGTTGTCACAGAATAGGTCAGACCGGACGAGACTTTGGTCCGGATCTTAAGACACTTTCGGACCGTTCACCTGAATCATTACTAATATCGATATTGGCTCCGAGCGATTCGATTGAACCCAGATACCTCGCTTACAGTATTGACACCAAAGACGAGAATATTTATGGGCTAGTCGAGGCAGAAACATCAAATAGCATCATCATGCGGTTAATTGACGGGACTAAAAGAGCCATTAACCGTAAAGACATTTTAACGCTCAAGGGTACCGGAAAGTCCATCATGCCTGAGGGCTTGGAAGCCGGGCTGTCTTTGCAGAATTTCGCAGATCTGTTGTCCTATTTGGGTAAGGAACTGGCTTCAAATTGAGAGCTTATTATCGATTCTGGTCATAGCCTTCTTTTGACCGAATCGATAAATTATAAAAAAAATGGCACTATAAAATAAGTCAAATAGTGCATTAATAGCAATTATCCGTTGAATTATGCCAAAAAATGGGTTATCGGGCGCGCTCGTTTTTTTAAAAAATATGGCTGATCTCGCAAAATATCGAAACATTGGAATCTTCGCTCACGTGGACGCTGGAAAGACCACGACAACTGAGCGTATTTTGAAGCTAACTGGAAAAATTCATAAACTCGGTGAGGTCCATGATGGAGCTGCTACTACAGATTTCATGGAGCAGGAGCAAGAACGTGGAATTACTATTCAGTCTGCAGCAACGACATGTTTCTGGGACGACCATCGTTTTAACATTATTGATACTCCAGGGCACGTTGATTTTACAATCGAAGTGTACCGTTCATTGAAGGTTCTTGATGGTGGTGTCGGAGTTTTCTGTGGATCCGGTGGCGTTGAGCCTCAGTCGGAAACTAACTGGAGATATGCGAACGAGTCTGGTGTTGCCCGTTTAATTTTTGTAAATAAACTTGATCGTCTTGGTGCGGATTTTTACCGGGTCGTTGATCAAATCAAGAATATCCTTGCAGCTAAGCCACTCGTCATGACAATTCCTATAGGATTTGAGGACAGTTTTGTTGGCGTTGTCGATATCCTTAGCCAGAAAGCTTATGTATGGGACGAGTCTGGACAACCTGAGAATTATGAAGTTCAGGACATACCGGATGATCTCAAAGAAAAAGCTGAGCAGTATCGTACTGAACTAATTGAAACCGCGGTCGAACAGGACGATGAGGCCATGGAAAAGTANCTTGANGGNGAAGAGCCTGANATTGATACGATAAAAAAATGCATTCGNAAAGGCACCATCAATCTNGATTTTTTCCCAACTTATTGCGGATCNGCTTTTAAGAATAAAGGAATNCANCTCATACTTAATGCAGTCATTGATTATNTGCCTTCGCCTACCGAGGTAAAACCTCAACCCGAAGTTGATCTGGAAGGAAACGAGACTGGTGAATTTGCNNTNGTNGATANNGANAANCCNTTNCGTGCNNTNGCCTTTAANATNATGGATGATCAGTACGGGGCTCTNACNTTTACCCGCGTNTATTCTGGNGTNNTNGNNAAGGGGGTNAATNTNCTTAATACNTTCACAGGCAAAGAAGAAAGGGTNGGNAGGATNGTCGAGATGCANGCAGACTCTAGAGAGGATCTNGATNNNGCNCAGGCAGGNGACATNGTTGCNCTGGTNGGTCTNAANAATGTTCANACCGGTCATACTCTTTGNGANCCTAAGAATCCGGCTACTNTGGAACCAATGGTATTTCCAGACCCTGTNATTTCNATGGCCATNGCNCCTAAGGATAAGGNNGCNGCNGANAAGCTNGGNGTGGCCATAGGTAAAATGGTCAAGGAGGATCCTTCATTCCATGTTGANACTGACCAGGACTCTGGAGAAACTATTCTTAAGGGAATGGGCGAACTTCANNTGGATATTAAGATTGATATATTGAAGCGGACTCACGGNGTNGAAGTTGANGCNGGGGCTCCNCAGGTNGCNTATCGNGAGACTGTNACAACTCAGCTCGANGATTCTTATACGCANAAGAAGCAGTCAGGTGGAGCNGGTCAGTTCGCTAAGATTGATTATATCATCGAACCGCTTGAGCCGGNATCNGGNTTCCAATTNGAATCCAAGATCGTTGGAGGCAATGTGCCNAAGGAATATATNCCNGCCGTCGANAAGGGCTGGAAATTATCAACTGAAAAGGGNGTCCTTGCAGGTTTNCCATGTTTGGATTTTAAAGTGACACTGATCGATGGNGGATATCACGCAGTGGACTCGTCAGCAGTGGCNTTNGANATTGCTTCCAAGGCAGCTTACCGACAGTCAATGCCAAAGGCAGGNGCNCAGNTATTGGAACCGATAATGAAGCTNGATGTGTTCACTCCAGAAGATAACGTTGGGGATGTCATTGGTGATCTTAACCGTCGCCGAGGAATGATTTCCTCCCAAGACACCACGCCGACAGGTATCCGCGTCAAGGGCGAAGCTCCACTCAGTGAGATGTTTGGTTACATCGGCGATTTGCGTACCATGACATCAGGAAGAGGACAATTCTCAATGGAATTTTCCCACTATGCGGCTTGTCCTAAGAACATCGCCGACAAGGTCATTGAAGATGTTCAGGCACGCGAAGCGGCAAAGAAATAGGACAGATCAATTATATTTGGATCCGCCTCGGATCCCCTCAAACAAAAAAGGGTGGTCTTTTAGATCACCTTTTTTTTGTGCAAAATTAAGGAACGTCAGGATCAGANCTTAGTGCTTCGAGCCTTTTCAATAGCATTGGAAAGAGCTCATCTTCTCTTAATGAGCTGATGTGTTTATCAATGTATTTAGCGGCAGAATCAATGAGGCCAGCATCGAGTAAATCCTCAACAAAGTTCAGGGGTCTTGCTGACGGTATTTGTTTTGAAGCCCATANNCCGCTGAAAGGAACAGAANGCGATCTGAGTTGAGAAGCCTGAATATTAATATTCTTGCAATCCTCTGACAATACGNCCCGATCAATGTGGCCTCTATAAATCGCACATAGCTNATTNTCTTGATCGATCAGGAAAGAGATTGGAGTTGGGATTGCCCGTTCCGAAACGTCAAAGAAATGATCATAAGTTAATTGAATGATCCGCAGTTTCTCAGGATCATTCTGTTCCAGATCTGAATCCCTGATGAATTGTAAATAGACACCCGGAGGAGGTGAATTTTCCCATTCTTTTTTTTGATTGATGCAGACCTGNCAATCCTCAACGTCTATGCATATGAGGAGCGGTTTATTCTCGGCNTCCGCAGGTCGTTGGAAAAAAGCAGCCAGAGGCAGTCTCTGTGAGAGAAAGGTTCTATCANTAAAAGTACCGGACACGGCATTAGGTTCTCTAGTAACCTCATTTGAACTTACTTTGAATTCGATGGGGTCTGAGCCCTCNTCAATATGATAATTTCCGGGAACAATGTTGGAGATTATTTGTGTTTTATTGCCGGGCCAATGAATTTCAATGTTCTCGATGATATCNTCTTTAGCGAGCCCGAAATGAAGACCCTTAGAAGATTGTGCCAAAAACCCTGACCCNGCCGTGACTGTTCTAGACTGGGGTGATTTGTTCCTAGTATTAAGAACTACCCGTGCACCTATAGCATCTTTGTTGCATGTTTTACCACTCAAATGGATATTGATTCCNTGGCNGCCTGCAGGATTAGAATTCTGAAAGAATCTGATCTGGGGCCCATTGCGATTGCTTATCCAGATGTCCAGATCTCCATCAAGATCCCAGTCAGTGAAGCAAACTGAGCGGCCATCATCATTTGAATCGAGGCCAGTGATACTCGAAACATTTTTGAAGGAACCTTCTTTATTATTATATATAACATGTGCTTCATTACCGGAAAAAGAGGCACCTCTTCGCACATATTCCTGAAGCTGTCGCGCCGGGTCAGANCCATCCAGGCCGGGCCCGATTCCAGAATTTCCGAGCGGCACAACTTGCCGCCAGAAGAAGCTTCACAAGTCATCGGGACGTGGCCCAGAAATATATCCATTGGCAACGATCAGGTCCTCCCACCCATCATTGTCCAGATCAGCAAAGACACTACTCCATGCCCACCTGCCCATNGTTGTGGCAGTACCCGCATCAATGAATTNCCCGTCTTTTTTTTGCATGAATAATGTATTTCCTTTTGCAAACCTCCGATAATGCTTTGTGAGTTTTGCTTTATTTTTCGGTAAGAATCCGTTCAGACCAGTGATCCTTTTACCCGCGTTGGAATACATGTTTCCAACGTACAGATCTGGTAAGCCGTCCCTATTATAATCGGCCCAGCTCACAGACATTCCCGCTCCACGGTCCTCGGTTCCAGTCTCCTTTGCAATTTCAGTAAAGAATCTGGTTCCGTTTCGAATATCGTTTCTNTAGAGCTGATTCGGGCCATAATCATTGGCAATATATAGGTCCGGATCACCGTCCAGATCATAATCGTGCCACGAAGCCGCCAGACTATGNCTGTCATTTCCCTCCGAGAGNCCACTCAATGCCGTCACTTCGGAAAAGGACCAGTTACCGTCCCCNCTGAAGAGCTGATTAGNGCCTCCGTCCCTAGCGTCATCAAAACGAAATGAAGAATCATCATCCAATGACCGTGAACCTAAAGCAAAAGTGATGAGAAGGTCCAGGTTCCCGTCCAGATCGAAATCCGTAGCTGTCAGGGAATGNCAATCCACTTCGTCTGTTTGTAAAATGCCCCGTGCGGTGAGGGATTGATGCTTATCATTTTCAAGTAGAACAATTCCTGACGGTGTGGCTAATGTCAGGTCCTGATCTCCATCATTATCAATATCTATGAAGAGGGCAGCGCTCGTATGATCAAGAAAATTGGCACCGGTCTTTTCCGGAGCTTCAGTAATGGTGTGATTTGCTCGGTGCAGAAAGAGACGATTAGGTAGTCCGCCTGGCTGACAAACATAAATGTCATCCCTCCCGTCCCCATCAAAGTCACCAACGGCCATGCCATTGTTTATAAAAGCATCTATCCCATGAATGGATTCGATTCTCTTGAGCCAGAAATCGAGGCCCTTTGAAAGATGCTCCTCGAACGCTGGCTCGTTCGATGTTAGGCGCTCCGTTTCATCACTGAACCATAGGGCAGGGCTTTCATTTAGAACCGTTTGTAAAGGAGCGCTGATTTCCAGCACCTTTAGTTTTCCATCCGCATTCTCTGACCATGAGGATTTGAATCTTGTAATCTGACCGAAATAATTTTGGTTATCCAAACGAGCTTTAATTTCCATATTCGCTGAGGCTTGGATGATGTTTTTATCATGACTGATTTCAAAAATTGACACCTTAACTTTATGGCTCTCTTTGGATGAATTAGTGAGACGACCAGATAATTGGCTCCATTGTTCATCATTTGTGAATGGATCTGGCAAATCTCCTGAGGCGATTCGTTGTGCAAATTGCATCAGTTNAGTTTCTATTTGCGCTGCTAATTGTTCACTTTCTTTTATTGTCGGTCGTTGATGTTGAGCCGTTNGTACCTTTGTTTCAGGGCCATCAAGGTCCTTGCCCTGCTTTTTATTACATGCTGAGCATAAAAGCAGGGCTGCCAGAAACAGGAATAGAAACTTAAAGTGCATCAATTAATTAACGGACTCACTCCATTATTAATAGGCAGTGTTTGCCTTTGTCTCAAATTCATTGTTTTATCCTTTCATTATTAATTGTAGAGCCACTAGTTATGCGCCTTTCGATGATATTGACTCCATTTTCTGGAGAAACCCTTCAACTCGCNGCACAGATCGGTGTCGAAGAAATTGTTCTGGTGTATCCGGGCCCTCAGAAAAATTCTCTAATACAGGCTAAAANAATGGTGGATTCATTTGGCATGAGATTAACACACATTGAAAGGAAGCTCCCACATGACCAGATCGTTCATAACTTGTCCGGTCGCGAAGGTCAGGCTGAAAAGATAAAGTCTCTTATTAGGGACATGGGAGAACTTGGCCTTGAGGTTTTATGTTACAACTGGATGCCCAGTGAGGACTGGTGCAGGACAACAAAATCGAATCCTGAGCGTGGAGGGTCCTATACGACCGGGTTTGATGATATGGCAGGTCAACGAACAGTCACTGATGCGGATGGTGCTCCTGAAATTAAAACCTCAGCAAATGAACTCTGGGCAAACCTTGAATGGTTCCTCGAACAGGTTATTCCTGTGGCTGAAGAGGCTAAAGTTAAGCTTGCCATACATCCTGATGATCCTCCTCTTCCTAAGTTTTGGGGAAATGAGCAAATCATAACCAGTACCGCGGCCATGGAACGAGTCACGGCTCTTGTTCCTAGCCCAAGCAATGGAATTTGTTTTTGTACCGGCTCATTGGGACCGACCGGAGAGGATCTGGTCTCTAGCGTTAGGAGTCTCAAGGAACACATTCATTTTGTTCATTTAAGAAACACGATCGGGGATGCCAATTCATTCAGAGAGACTTGGCATGATAATGGTGATTTGGATTTAGCTGCGATTGTCAATGCGTTAAAGGACATAGGGTATGATGGAACTATTCGACCTGACCATGTCCCTTCGATGCTAGGAGATTCCAACGAAAATCCAGGTTATGAAATGCAGGGACGGCTTTACGCGGCCGGTTATATTAGAGGTCTCATCCAAAGCTCTTAGGTCCGAAATCNATTTTTCAGCATTTTATTTGCTTCATTTGAGATAATACCGGAGAAAATAAGAAAAATTTAAGAGGCTTTAGGTTATGNGCTCGACTCATGCTGATGAATAGCTTATTCAGAATGTCCCATGCGTTATCAGAAAATTGATCCAAAACTTTTTGAACAGAACCGCGAGCGTCTAAGACAGAGGCTCCCCAAGAACTCATTAGTTATTCTTAACTCTAATGATATTCTTCCGACGAATGCTGANGGGTCCATGCTCTTGCGTCAGAATTCAGACATTTTCTATCTTAGCGGNATTCATCAGGAAGAGACGATCCTTGTTCTTTTCCCTGATGCTCCTGATGAAAAGCAAAGAGAAATGTTATTCACAAAAGAAACATCAGAATTGATTGCGATATGGGAGGGAGACAAACACACTAAGGAGTCAGCAAGAGAAACTTCAGGAATTCAGAATGTACATTGGTTAGATGCGTTTCCAGGAACTCTAAGAATNCTAATGACTCAGGCCGAGCACGTGTTTCTTAACACTAATGAACATGCCAGAGCAACGGACCGCGTTGAGACCCGTGATTTACGCTTCATTCGTGAGACAATGCGGCAATACCCTTTGCATGATTATCGGCGCCTTGCTCCAGTCATGGGCGAGCTTCGGATCATCAAGAGTGATCTGGAAGTGGACCTGATCAAGAAAGCTTGCGAGATTACTGAGTCTGGATTTAGACGGGTACTTAAATTTATTAAGCCGGGAGTCAAAGAGTACGAAATTGAAGCTGAGCTCATTCACGAGTACCTGAGTCATGGATCCGATGGTTTTGCGTATGATCCCATCATTGGCGCAGGAAAAAATGCATGTGTTCTTCANTATCTTGAGAATCACGATACATGTGAAGATGGACAAATGGTACTGATGGANGTTGCCTCACGCTATGCAAACTATAATTCTGACCTGACCAGGACCGTGCCGGTCAATGGCCGTTTCACTGACAGGCAACGATCTGTCTATGAGGCCGTTCTGAGAACGATGAGGGCNTGCAATGAGATGCTTCGTCCAGGAATGATTCTCAAAGATTATCAGGAAGAGGTAGGAAAGTTAGTACAATCTGAGCTCTTAGAATTGGAGCTCATTACACAAAAGGACATTGATGATCAGGACCCCGACAAACCAGCTTACAAGAAATATTTCATGCATGGAACCAGTCACCACATTGGNTTGGATGTTCATGATGTGGGAGATAATTGGAAACCGGTATGTGAAGGCATGGTATTTACTATTGAGCCTGGNATCTATATNCGGGAAGANAATTTTGGGTGTCGTCTGGAAAACAACTATTTCATTGGA
This sequence comes from Verrucomicrobiales bacterium, assembly GCA_002708885.1. Lineage (GTDB taxonomy): Bacteria > Verrucomicrobiota > Verrucomicrobiia > Verrucomicrobiales > DEV007 > EC70. Next base: position 17,136 of record PAPL01000055.1, read on the forward strand.
AAAGATGAAAACATTGATCTAATGGCAACGATTCCTGTCGAAGTGGAGGAAATCGAGGAAATCATGAATTCCAATTAAAAGTAACTGACACTACTTTTATTGCCTGTCTTCATTAAGCGCCTAATGGCTCTTATGAGGCTAATTGAAATCGAAAGGCGCAGATTCTTGGCGATTTAGTTATCATCATTGGTAAAACTGGCGTACTGGGATTAGATAGATGGCATCCTTTGATTCGCTAGGCCTCATTCCGCAACTTTTGAAAGCAGTTCAGAAGAAAGGCTATAAGGTGCCCACTCCCATACAGGCCAAAGCAATCCCTGCAATCTTATCGGGTAGAGATGTGATTGGTGGAGCACAGACAGGCACAGGTAAGACAGCCGCTTTCGCATTACCAATATTGCAGCAACAATTTCAGAAACGGACAAAGGACCGTTCTCCAAGAGCATTGATACTGGCCCCAACGCGTGAGCTCGCTGCGCAGGTCGAACGTTTTGTCAGCGATTACGGCAAAGGCTTAGGGGTTTATTCCTGCGCCATTTACGGAGGTGTCAAAATGGGGCCGCAGGTTAGTCTATTGAAAAGAGGCGTGGGCATCGTTGTTGCCACGCCTGGCCGCTTATTGGATCACGCACAAGGAGGCACAATCAGGCTTTCNCGTATTCAAACATTCGTACTCGATGAAGCGGACCGGATGCTTGACATGGGTTTCATGCCCGACATCCGNAAGATCATAGGACTACTCCCAGAGTCCCGGCAAAACCTTCTCTTTTCTGCAACTTATTCTGATGAGATCCGCAGATTATCAAAGAAGCTTCTGAATGATCCTGAAAAGATAGAGGTTGCGAGACGAAACACAGCAGCTGAACAGGTTCGACAGATCCTGCATCCAGTCGAACAGAGCCGCAAGCGTGAATTACTTGTGGAACTGATCAATTCTGGAGACTGGAATCAGGTCTTGGTATTTGCCAGGACAAGGCACGGTGCGGAGAAGCTTTCGAGGTACCTGTCCAAGGCCGGAGTTGATTCAGTGGCAATTCANGGTGACAAGTCTCAGGCGCAAAGGACCCGAGCACTGGCTCGATTCAAGAAGGGCTCCGTAAGAGTCCTAGTCGCAACTGACGTTGCTTCTCGGGGTCTGGATATCAGACAATTACCACGTGTAGTTAATTATGAATTACCTGATGTGGCTGAAGATTATGTTCATCGGATTGGCCGGACGGGCCGTGCCAAAGAAATGGGAGACGCTCATTCATTGGTTTGCAAAGCAGAAAGGAACAAACTTGCCGCTGTAGAGGAACTCCTTGGAAAGCAGATCAAAAGATCTGAAGTTGCCGGATTTGAAGGAGAATCAATAGAAGGGGGATTTTCATCTCAAAAGAGTCGAACAAGAAAAGGATCACGTAAGCGTTCGGTCAGGAGTGGATCTAGAACGAGATCTCGACCTGAGAGGGGTCGTAGAAATACAAACCGGAAAAGATCCGAGAGTGCCAGAACGAATAGTGAGGAAAGGGAGCCAAAGATTAAGANGGTCCGTAAAAAGTCCAAGAGGGAATTTGATTCAAAAAAGAGAGAACCAAGAGGACCCAAAAAAGCNAGGCCAGGAGAAACTCAGGAGGCGCGTCGAAAAAGGAAACCGAAGTGGAGCAGTGCAAGAAAGAAAGCGGCCAAGTTGAAGAGGGCTTCCAAAGGGTCAAATCGAAAGACTAAAGCTCCTGCAAAGAAGAGGCGATAGAATCTTCAATTAATAATTCATGGAATAGCAGGCCTTAAAATTCTCAATTATGAGAAAAAAAGCGTTAATTGAGACTCATTTTCTGTAATATATTTGATTGTACTTAGTTAAGACTGCATATTCCTCGACTCCATTATGAAGGAAAGACTCCATGCAGTGACTTATTATCTTAGACCGGGTCTCTTTGCCTTATTGCTTGTCTTCATTGNAACCAGCGACTTCAAACTCAGCGCNACTGAAGAGGATCNGAAAATTTCCCGAGACCTTGTGTCTGACGTGGAGGAATTAAATTTGATTGTTTATCGCTACCAATTAGCAGGAGGCTGGTTCAGCGAAACCGATGATGCAAAATTAATCCTTACCCGATTAGCGATGGCNCATGGTGACTTTGGTCTTCCGAGATTATTTCAANCTCGAGAAAGACGGTTCATAGCCGTCACAGCGGACACTCCCCCACCAAATAAAAAATGGGTTTATTGGAACAATTCCACAAAAAGATTTCAACTTTGGCGAGGAGTTGCTCCTCATGATGTGCAGATCGTAACCCGTTTCCTAACAGAAAATGATAAGACCTTTGCGGTTAAGTCCAATAGGANTTCCTTCGACAAGAAATCAGCTAAANCCAAGTAGTTTTGNTTTCAGCANTAATATTAGTTAAAAAATAATTAATCGGTCTTTTTCCTAATAAGAATAAGCTATTTCAGTTATACAGAAGTTGCACTGATATCATGCGCTACTTTATTCCCATTCTTTATATTTGTACCTATCAATTATCTGCAGAAATTTTAGAAAATGCAGAGGAACTTGAACCTATCACTGTCACGGCAACAAGGTTCAATGAGTTGGTGAATGACGTTCCTCATGACGTTCACTTCATTGATGAGATTGATATTCTTGAAGACATGCCGCGGAGCCTGCCGGAGACGTTCCGTTCAAATTCTGGTGTACTNGTTCAGAAAACAGCGAACGGTAAAGGTTCTCCTTTTATACGTGGATTTACAGGTTTNAGAAATTTACTTTTAATTGATGGAATTAGACTCAATCACGCGGCCTTTCGTGAAGGACCTAATCAGTACTGGGCAACCGTTGATCCGCTCAGCGTATCTAGAATTGAACTCATTAAGGGTCAGGGATCGGTACTTTATGGTAGCGATGCTATTGGTGGAACAGTGAATGTGATTACTAAAGGATCTGACCCTCTAGCATATGGTAAAGATCAATTATTTAGCGAAGGAAGGATTCTTTATAGAGGCTCTTCTGCGGAGCAGAGCCATACTGGAAGGGCAGAGGCTATAGTCGGTCTGGGTCAGAGCACGGGAGTCGTTCTTGGGTACACGGACCGGAGCATTGGNAACATTAGAGCTTCTGGCCTCGGAGAGCTTCCTCATACGGGTTTTGATGAGATGGGCTTTGATCTGAGAATGGATCATTANTTCAGTGAAAATGTGAAAGGCACTTTTGCTTATCAACAATTTGATCAGAACGATTTGTGGCGAGTTCACAAAACCATACATGGACGTTCCTGGGANGGCACTTCAGTGGGCAAGGAGCTGCGCCGTTCAGGGGACCAGTCGCGCAGATTGGCATATGCGCAAATCAAAGCTGACGATCTGNATGGACCGTTCCAGAAAATCCATGCTAACCTCTCATGGCACAATCATGAAGAGAGCCGTTACCGGATTAAATCCAGTGGGAAAGCGGANTCACAAGGATTTGATTTGGANAGTTTTGGAACTTGGTTGNAGTTAGAAAGCAAAACGGGAATAGGTAAGTTAAGTTATGGGGCAAGTTATTATCGGGATCAGGCAGACACGTTCCGATATGATCTCGATCAGGGGGGCAATGTTATAAAGGAAAGGATTCAAGGTCCCTTCGGTGATGATTCAATTTACGAACAGTTTGGTCTTTTTATTCAGGATCAAATCAATGTGACGGATCATTTTGATATCAATTTTGGTAGCAGGTTCACTCATGTCATGGCCGACATCGGCAAGTTCGAGGACCCAGTCTCAAAGAATTCCGGCTCAATGAAGGATGACTGGGATAACCTGTCCAGTAGCCTAAGGGGAGTCTATAAGGTAAGCAGTAGTGGGAAATTAAATTTTTTTGGCGGAGCATCCCAAGGCTTTCGAGCTCCTAATTTTTCTGATCTTTCAAGATTGGATTCCGCAAGGTCCAATGAAATTGAGACACCTTCTCCGGACCTCGACCCTGAAAAATTTCTATCCTACGAATTAGGATCGCGTTATGATGACAATAGATTCAGTGCGGGCATCTCCGTTTTTTATACGGACATTCGCGATATGATTGTGCGTACTCCTACCGGCAGGATCATTGAGGATGAGTTAGAGGTAATCAAAAAGAATGGATCAGAGGGTTACGTTTATGGCATTGAACTGGATGCTTCATTTAAGATAAATGACCGTTTCAGCGCCTTTGGTTCCTTCGCATTTAATGATGGGATGGCAGATACTTTTCCGAACTCATCAGTATCATCACGCAGTGAATCAATTAGCCGGCTCCTTGCACCTTCAGGTGTCCTGAGCTTGAGATGTAATTTATCCGATTCCCAATGGCTTGAGCTGAGCAGTTTCATTTCAGCTAAACAGGACAATCTGAATACGAGGGACAGGGGTGATACTCAGAGAATACCTCCAGGAGGGACTCCAGGATATGCTGTCTTTAATTTAAGGTATGGTTACCAGTTAAGTGAAGAACTGCTCCTGACTCTGGCTTTAGAAAATGTCACTGACGAGGAATATCGTATTCACGGATCGGGTCAGAATGAGCCCGGGATCAACTTTGTTTTTGGAGCTTCGATGACTTTTTAGTTTAATTGATGGGAAATTAGACTAGGAACGGAAATCCTTTTTATTGATCACCGTGAAGAAACGAGCAAGAATCTCTTATTATGAGGTTTGCTTCCTTCTTTTTGGCTTGGATTTTTTTAATCAAAATTGTTCAAGCAGATTCTACCAATTATCTGGTTCTTAGCTCTGAGAGTACCGGCTCTGACACTGAATGGGTAAAAGTAATCAATGCATTGGAGTCTAAATATAAATCTTCTAAGGTAATACGTTTTCCGGACGGGAGTCCTGAAGCAGTGCTCGAAAAAATAAGGAAAATAAGACCACGTTACACTTGCTTTGTGGCTAAGCACCCTGAGGTGACGAGAGCCATGGTTACAAAGATTCATCAACTTACCAGATCAATTGATGATGATCCTTATACTGATACTATCTGGGGCATTCTTACAGGGTATGATTCTGAGAATGCTTTGAGTATAGCAAAGACACGTGAGCCTTTGACCATTGAACGTGTTGCTTCTGGAACCGAGGTTGCCCTTGAGCATTGTTTGGAGGGGGTATGGCACTGTGAATTAAAGAAGGGAAAGATTGTTAGGAAAAATAGAAATCAGAATCCCATTGAACTGAAGGGACCAGCCGATAGCACTGAGGCTCTGGCAAAAACGCTTACAGAATACCAAGCCCAACTCTTTGTCACATCTGGTCATGCGACTGAGAGAGGCTGGCAGATTGGCTTCTCTTACCGGAACGGTTACTTTAAGAGCAAGAATGGCAACCTCTTTGGTCATGACACTAAAGGAAAAAAAATTGCAATCAATTCGCCAAATCCAAAAGTTTATATGCCCATTGGCAATTGTCTGATGGGCCACATTGACGACCAGCAGGCCATGGCACTGGCATGGTTAAAGAGCGGAGGAGTGAGGCAGATGCTCGGGTACACGGTCCCGACATGGTACGGGTATGCAGGCTGGGGCTGTTTGGATTATTTTGTTGAGCAGCCAGGAAGATACAGTTTTGCGGAATCGTTCTTTGCCAATCAACATGCCTTAATTCATCGTTTGGAAACATTTTTTCCTGGTCTTGCGGGTAAGAAAATGACAGATCCTAATCAGGCCACTGCCATTGGATCAAAGGTTAAGCTAAGCAAGGCAGCCAAACAGGCGGGTCTTCGCGCTCAAGATGCTGCGGGCCTTCTCTTTGATAGAGACTCAGTTGTTTTCTATGGAGATCCTGGTTGGGATGCAAAACTGGCCAAGGGAGAACGTGCCTATGAGCAGTCATTAAACAAAAAAGATTCCATATATACTTTCAAAATAACCCCAATAAGAGGCAAGAAATCTTTTGAACCCATTAATACGAACGGCTCTCAGAGAGGTTGGCGTCCGATCGTGCACTATTTCTCCAAAAGGATTGGAAATTTTGAGATTCTTGAGGGTAGCGAATTGGAACCGGTTTTGACCGATGATTTTATCCTAATACCCAATCCCAAGTCCTGTGATCCTACTAAGGATTATAAAGTTGTTTTCAAAGCATCTCCTCTCTAAGAATGATTATCTAATCGAATGGGGCGGCAGTTTTCTGGTACAGGCCAAACTCATCATCTCCTAGGTAGATCAAACAAAGCGCTCCGTCAGCTGCAACTGCCTGGAAAAATTCGAGCACAAATTCCTGTTCACCAGGCCACGGATAAATAAAGAAAATATCCACTTCGTCAAGGTCAGCCTCCATTCCTTCATAACTTGGTCTTAATCCGCTTCTGTTTTGGTAGGTGTAGTTTTCAGGTCTGATAAGTTCGGCTCCACCAGATCCTTCATAACATTCAAAGCCTTCAGGCATGTAATCACGTTCGATGATGGTGACCGGTATATTTGAGTCTTTGGCGAGTTTTCTGGATTCTTCAATGAGTGAAGGTTCTATTTCTATACCATATGATTCGAACCCTAGTAGGGCAGCTAGACAAGCGCCGACACCATAGCCACTGCCCCACTCGCAGTACACTTTGCCCAGACACAAATCACTGTCTTTGATTGCAGAGAGCCAATGGTAGAGCAATTTATCATTGCAGGGGATGAAACGAGGAACTTTACGGTTCCTTTCAGTTTCAAAGAGTTCATCGATTCGCTGATTGGCTTCCTTTAGGTAGGCGTTTACTTTTTCAGGGAGCTTTTTTTCCTCGATTTTTAGATTAATTTCCTCGATTGGCACAAGTCTCAGATTATCACATGTTAATGATCACTTTGTCGAAGAAAATACAATCATGAGCAAGTTGCATCGGGCACGTGCCCATGACTATATTTGGGCATGAAGATTTTCCTAACATTTGTACTTGTTGGTTTCATTTATTCGCTCAATGCTGCGGATTGGCCTAATTGGCAAGGTCCAAATTACAATGGCATTTCATCTGAGACTGAATGGGCTCCGGACAATATAGGCAATGTGATATGGAAGGCTCAGGTCGGTGTTGGATTTGCTGGGGTCTCTGTTTCCGGAGGAATGCTTTACACAATGGGCCATGACGGTAAGAGGAGGGATGGATCCGAAACAGTTCATTGCCTTGATGCTAAGACCGGTAAAAAAATATGGTCAGATACTTATAAGGCGCAATTGTTGCCAAATTTACACGAGGGTGGTCCGGCAGCTACTCCGACAGTGCACATGGGCAAAGTCTATACCCTGGGAAAGGATGGAAAATTTAAATCATACAATGCTAAAAATGGAAAAAAACTCTGGGAGAGAGATTTGCTCAAAGATTCATCTATGAACAAGCCCGCTGCCTGGGGATTTGCTGGTTCTCCTCTTGTAGTTGGTGAAATGATAGTAGTAGAGGCTGCCCATACCATTGCTTATTCATTAGATGGAGGTGAATTGATCTGGAAAAGTGAACGTTTCAAGCCGGCATATGCTAGTCCCGTTTTATTCAATTTTGAAGGTAAAGATCTGCTCATCACATTGAAAACGGAGGGCCTTGTCATTCTCGAAGCCCGTACCGGGAAGACAGTCACTGTGAAGGAGTGGGAGACTCGGTTTAGCACGAATGCGACTACACCAATAGTTATCGGAAACAAAGTATTTATTTCGACTGGTTATGGTCGTGGATGTGGGCTTTATGTTTTTGATGGAAATAACTTAAAGGAAATTTATAACAATAAATCTATCAGTAATCACATGGCGAACTGCGTTGTAATTGATAAACATCTTTATGGAATCAGCGGTAATACGCACGGCGCGGAAAAGAAAGAACTGGTGTGCATGGAATTTGAAACAGGCAAGGTGAAGTGGAAAGAGGGGGGCTTTGGGTGTGGAACACTGACCGCTGCTGATGACAAGCTCATAGTCTTCAGTGAACGCGGAGAACTAGTAGTTGGAGTGGCATCGTCTAAGAAATTTGAAAGTTTGGCACGAGAACAAGTTAATCGAGGACGGTGCTGGACAGTTCCTGTCCTCTCAAATGCTATTATTTACACGAGGAATGCGTCAGGCAACCTAGTCGCTGTTGGGGTCGGTAAGGGGACCTGAGTTCAATTTCCAACGCAGATAATTTCTCGACCTGTACGCAATACAAATTTATTTTCACTGACTGCGTAGCCATAAACTTTATCAGTTTCTTCGATTTTAACTATATTCTCAGAAAGTACTTTGGCCTTCTCTGCGGACGCTTCTAGGACCAAAGACTTACCATTTTTGCAGAACATATAAATTCTTTCAGAGGCTGCGAGCGGGGATGCCCAGCACCCGTCCGGCAATTTGTACTCCCAGCGTTGACTCCCATCCTCAATGCTTTGTGCCTGTAATGTGCCTGCTCGATTGATAAAATATACAATGTTACGATGCACTAGTGGTGAGGCGAAGCTGGATGTGACCGATTTGGCACGCCATTCCAAATGGGTCTCATTGACATTTCCTTTTCCCCCGAGGCGAATTGCAAGGCTCTGCTTGGGGTACGAAGAGCCAGCAATAACGAGATTCCCATCAGTGCTTGGCGAAGCAACAGTGTTTTTCTGGATTTCATCAAACCACCAGATCCTCTTACCGTTCAGGAGGAGATAACTTTCTATGATACCATTCGAACTGATAATTATTTGTTCTTCTTCATCATGTTTGAGATAAAGAGGAGTAGTCCATGAGACCCTTGGTTCTCTCGGTGTTTTCCAATGAGTTTTTCCCGTTAACCGGTCAACGCAAAGAAGATATGAGGGGCCATCATGATCAATAAGCAATACGAGTTTATCTGGGACTCCAACTAAAGATGAACCGACCCCATGTCCGCCTATAAATTGACCAAACTCTTTAGTCAGTTTACGGCCCCAGCGCCTATCGCCTTCATGATTAAATGCCAGAAGATCTCCGCTCTCGAAGAAGACATAGATGCCTTCCTTTCCCGCGACAGGAGTTGGTGCTCCTTGTGAGATCATATTGGTAACTTCCTTGACCTTTTCTGCTGCTTTTATGGTTCTTTTCCAGATACTTTTACCGGAATTCAGATCATAACAATCGAGGTACAAGAATTCTTTGTTTTGACCGCCCGTACTTGTAACATAAATTTTTTCACCCCAAATGACGGGGCTCGACTGTCCAAAACCGGAAATCTTATTTTTCCATAAAATACCCTCCTCTTCGGTCCACTTGAGCGGAAGTTTTTGAATCTTTGTTTTACTGTTTCCGTCCCCCCTGAAGCCCGGCCAATTCGAAGATTCGGCTAGGCAGGGAATCACAGAAAAGATAACTAGCCCTATAATATAATAGAATGGAATTTTTAGACTCTTCGACATGATTGTTCTTGGGGTATCAATTTGTACAAATAAAAATTTCTATTTTTATATGATCCTAAAGAAAAGAAACTTCATTTCTCTTTACTCTTGTTCTCTTTCCGAAATCAAACTCCAAACATCAAATAGTTCAGTGTTTTGCTGAATAATTGATAGTAACTTATGTCCATGCGAATTGTAACAGTGGACGATAGTCGATTCGGTGCCCTCAAAATTATTTAAATAAGCAATGCTGTTAAAAATTTCTCCAAGGTCCATAGAAATTATTGCTTCTGACGAAGCCATAGAAATTATCCCTTCCGGATGACATTCTTTAGAAGGAGCAAAATTCCTGGAGCAGGACAACATGCTCCTATTAAAATCGATCCAAATTTGTTGGTCAACGAAACAAGCGAATGATAAGATATGATAGATAGGATGTGAGGTAATATCTGTACGGACATTCTCGCGTTTCTTACTGCAACAAGGGCAGAGCGCCGGGCGGCTACTTTTTATTTTTCCTGAATTTGGCAAATACTCATGTGTACGAATCAATTTCTTTGTCAGTAAATCAATTGCCTTATTCTCTGATCTGGGAACTTCTATGGTGATTTGTTCTTTACGGTCACCGGAAGTTAAGACCAGACTTAGATTTTCTGAAGAGTATGGATCTTTTTTAAGTAAAGCGCAGTTAACATTTTGGAATTCGATGTTTAAACCTGATTCTGGCAAACAAAGGCATGAATTATTAATTATGACCTGTGGTGATTCAGCTTTGAAAGTGCATGAAATTTCTGAATTCAGAATTCTTATGCGACAGTGAGGGAGTTCAGAGAGGAATTTCCCGCATAGCTCAGGTCCAAGCATTAATTCCCAGCACTCATCAGAGAGTGCAGAACCGATTTGATTTGCGTATTGGGACACAATTTAACCAGAGATGATGGTGAGGGGACTCGCTACCGCTCACTTGTCCTATTATGATGATCAATTGAGATGACTTGATACATTTATGCAATTTAACTGGATATAAGTAACAGTTAAGGACTTCTCTCTTTTTAAAGGTCCTTGTGCTACAGAATCTGGTCAGTTTAAACTAATCATTATCATATGAAATTTCTGCAAAAATCTCTCAATGCCAAATTGACCAAATCTGATCTACTTATTGTATTTGGCTGTAATGATAAAAAGATCAAGTTGCCTCAGGGAGTCAAGGTCCCGGCCAGTGCGCTAGAGTCTTTCAATTGCGGTTCTGGCCAAAAAAGAATAACCGATTCGATCAAGGGCTCCTTTCAGCAGGTGCTAATCATTGGGCTAGGAGAATCTAAAAAAATAGATGCAGAAAATATCCGTCGCGCTGCCGCTGTCGCTGCTAAAGAAGCGATGAGAAATAAACTGGGATCAATTACATATTGGGTTGCGAAAAGTTATGGTTTTGATGCGGGCCTTTTTGGGCAGGCCCTTGCGGAAGGTGCTGTGATGGGCGCCTATCGGTTAGACTCATTTAAAAAAGGGACGTTGGATTTGAAAAAAATTACATTTCATACAGCTGAGATTATTAAAAGAGGTGCCAAGCGTGGCATTGCGATAGGAAATGGCAATTGTCTCGCGAGACGGCTACAGGATACACCTGCAAATAAAATGAGGCCTCGTGATTTGGTCAGAGAGGCTCGTAAAATTTCTAAAAATTCTGTCAGTATTTCTGTAAAAGTTTTTGATGAAACAGCCATGAAAAAGATGCGCATGGGATCTCTGCTTTCAGTTTCCGAGGGTTCATCCGAGCCTGCTTATTTAATCCACTTAATTCATCGGCCGAAGGTAAAGACTGGCAAGAAGGTGTGTTTTGTGGGAAAGGGTCTTACCTTTGATTCCGGCGGCATCAGTCTTAAACCATCAGGGAAGATGCACGAGATGAAATATGACATGTCTGGTGGAGCAGCGGTCCTAGGGGTCTTTGACGCCCTCTCTGCAATTAGCTCGGACGTGGAGGTGCATGGACTGATTCCTGCATCCGAAAATCTTCCTGACGGTAAGGCTACAAAGCCCGGGGATTTGGTGACTGCCTGTAACGGGTTAAAGATTGAGGTTTTAAATACTGATGCTGAAGGGCGGTTAATTCTTGCAGATGCTTTGGCTTATGCCGCTAAAAAGATCCGGCCAGACGCGATGATAGATCTGGCTACTCTGACAGGCGCTGTTGTCGTTGCTCTTGGCCACGAAATTACAGGCGTCATGGGGAATGATGAAGATCTAACTCAGGCACTCGTAGAAGCTGGAAAAAGGACCTCAGAAATGGTCTGGCCATTGCCAATCATTGATCTTCACAAAGAGGAAATGAAAGGAACTGTAGGTGATTTGAGGAATATTAGTGGACCTGCAACGGGAGCCGGATCTTCAACGGGCGGTGCTTTCCTATCATACTTTGTTGGAGAAACGCCTTGGGCGCATCTGGACATTGCGGGCAGTGCTTGGGGGTCAGCGCAGAGAGACTATCAGGGCGGAGATCAGGGGACCGGCGTAGGAGTCCGTTTACTGATTGATTATCTTGAGAGTATTTGAATTAATGAAGCAGAATCAGAGAAGTTCTCGCAGAGCGGCGACTAATCTATCGAGATCAGATTCATTATTATATGCCTGAACTGAGATTCTGAACATGTTTCCCTCGGGGTGTAAAAATACAGGCACATCCACTTTGAAATGCTGAAAGAGTTCAGTATGGAGGGACGAATGGTCCCCTTCGGGTAAAAGATAGGTTCGCATTTGAGGGGGACGTAAATCATTGCAAACATAGAGATCATCCATGCCTGTGACATTCAAAACCTTATCATTAAATTCAGATATGAGCTGGTCAGAACGCGGAATAAAGGTTTCGAACCATTCGTGCTGATTAAGAAATTCAATAGAATCTTGAACTGCTAGAATGGAGGAAATGTCCGTTGTTCCTTGCCAGTCATTTTCCATAAGTAGTGACGAGCTGCCCTCTGAAATGTTTCCCCAGCTAATCGCGGGCGGCCGGATTTTATTTTCATATTCCCGAGAAGCATAGACAAAGCCGGCACCTTTAGGTGAGAGCATCCATTTGTGGCAGTTGCCCACATAAAAATCCGCGTCGATTTTTTTAAGGTCTACTTTGATTTGTCCAGGGGCATGCGCGCCATCGACGACAGAAACTGCACCAGCGTCTCTGGCAATTTTAGTCAGCTCTTCAATTGGAAAGAGCTGTGCTACTTCGGGGGCAATGTGCGGNAATGTGATAATTTTCACTGAGGGGTCNATGCTTNCTTTCAATTGATCCACTATCGAAGAGGCAGATTNGAGTGGGAGCGGCATCTTTACTCTGATTAATTGAGCGCCTCTTTCNTTGCATATGGTTTCCCACATTCTGTCAACGGCTCCATATTCGTGTTCAGTTGCCAGTATCTTATCGCCTTCATTAATGATCAGAGACTGCGCTACCATATTTAGTCCGTATGTAACGTTACGGACAAAAGCGATTTGATCAGATTCACAATTAAGGAACTGGGAAAGCCCTGCCCTCGTTTCTTGCATTCTTTTTGTAAAGTCCCTGTAAAGCAGGGTAGCTGGCTCTCTCTCGAGTTCACACTGATAGCGCTGATAAGCTTCAAATACCTGCCTTGGACAGGCTCCGTAAGCGCCATGATTTAAGTAAGCTACTTCAGGATCTAGAAGGAATTGATCTTTCAAATTGTTCAATGAATCTGGGCCACTGCCCTAAGAAAGAGTTGTTCATATTGAAGGAGGTGTCAATCTGGTCGNTGATACTCATCATGGTAAAGCAACAGTTCTAGTAGTTAAGCTTTGCCAATTCATAGCCATGCATCGATAATACAGCCTCAGCCATTGAATAATTTAAGTAATTCTGAGTTGAAATGCTGTGGCTGAAAGCTACTGAATCAAGAAATGTCTAAGTATGACCTCATTGTTATCGGGGGCGGGCCTGCCGGCTACGTCGGAGCCATTCGTGCCGCTCAGCTTGGGAAGAGAGTCGCTTGTGTCGAAAAGGAGCGTGCAGGTGGAACTTGTCTGAATTGGGGATGCATTCCCACGAAGTCACTTCTACGTAATGCCGAGTTATACCGTTTGATGCAGAATCACGCTGACGAGTTTGGTTTAAGTTTTGATAATTTATCCTACGATTGGTCGAAGGTCATATCCAGGAGCCGCAAAGTATCGGACAGGCTGGCCGGTGGAATTGAATTTCTATTTAAGAAAAATAAAATCGATTATGTCCTTGGGACAGGACAAATACTTGAGCCTGGTAAAGTTCAAGTCACGGATTCTTCTGGAAAACAGAATGTTCTAGAATCTGAACACATCCTTGTTGCTACAGGTTGCAAGACCAGAGCGTTTCCTGATTTGCCCATCAATGGCCGTTCCGTTGTCGGAAGTGCTGAGGCTATGATCATGGAGAAACAGCCGGAGGACATTGTCATTATCGGAGCAGGTGCAATTGGTGTTGAATTTGCATATTTTTTCAATGCATTTGGAACCAAGGTCACCATCGTTGAAATGATGCCCAATATTTTACCAGTTGAGGATCGGGAAGTGAGCGCTGAACTCGAAAAGAGTTTTAAGAAGAGCGGCATTGAGATTCTCAGCTCAACAAAAGTCACGGGTACCCGGGACCTTGGTAACCGTATTGAAATTGATGTTGAAAAGGAAGGATCAGAGTCCAGCACAATAGGCGCGGAGGTCGCACTCATAGCGATTGGAGTTGAGCCTGTTCTTCCNGCCGATTTCGATCTTGAATTGGATAGGGGCTACATTGTTACGGATGAAAATTATCAGACTAACGTTCCTGGGATTTATGCAGTCGGGGATATTATAGGGCCGCCGTGGCTCGCTCATGTCGCTAGCTTTGAAGCGACTCAGTGCGTTAACGGTCTTTTCAGTGGGACCCAACCAAAGAAAGTCGAAACNTTTCCCGGGTGCACCTATTGTCAGCCCCAAGTTGCCAGCGTCGGTCTGACTGANCAAGCGGCCGAGGATNAGGGNCTTTCTTTCAAAGTTGGTAAATTTCCCTATCAGGCCAGTGGAAAGGCACAGGCCGCGGGTGAGACAGACGGATTCATTAAATTATTGATAGGAGAGCCGCATGGAGAAATTCTGGGAGCACATATNATAGGTTCTGAAGCGACTGAACTCATTGCTGAACTTGGNCTNGCCATTGAATCTGAATTAACTTATGAGGAAATTGAAAATACGATTCATGCTCATCCTACTCTAAGTGAAATGGTACATGAAGCGGTCGGTGCTTCTACCGGGCATGCGGTCCACATATAGAGATTTAGAAGGCCCTTTTAGTGTTCAATTGCTCCGTTTGATTGGAAAATTGCCTATTTAATTAAGTTTTCTTAATAGTAATGAGAATTATTCTCAATANAGTTTGACTCTTGCTGATTTNCTGCTAATAAGAATCACTNTCATTTCTTTNATGAAAAGAAGTTCATGATTTTTTAAGCCTTAAAATGGTCCGGATGAACCGGGTCACAAGCAAAAAAAATCGTACCAAAAAATAATAAAATACTACTAACTAAGTAACAATGTTAAAAAATAATACCAACCGATTCCCAGCAATTTTGCTAGGAATTTTTGCATCATTNGCGCTGATTGTTTCCAATGCGGTCGCGCAAGATGAAGAAGCNCCCGCCGCATTGGATCCNAGTCTTGTAATTGGAGGNGANGATGTTTTTGATCTTCCCGGTTCCGGTTATGTCATAGACACGGAAGAACTNCGTTCACAAAACTACTANAANGTACATAGNATCCTTAATCGCATTCCNGGTGTATATTACCGCGAGGAAGACGGTTATGGTAACTTCCCCAACATTTCCATTCGGGGCGGTGAAGGTACACGTAGTGATAATGTGACAATCATGGAGGATGGAATTCTGACTGCTCCGGCAGCCTATTCTGCNCCTTCAGCTTATTATTCACCAAACGCAGCTCGTATGGGTGGAATTGAGGTCCTCAAAGGATCTTCCCAGATTGCTCATGGACCACACACTACTGGTGGTGTTGTGAACTATCTTTCAACTCAATTTCCAACTGACCATAGCTTTTACCTGCGNTCNACTTACGGATCNAACAGTGCCTTTGATATTCACGGTTACTGGTCNGATNCGTCTGAAGGAGACTTNGGTAACGTTGGTCTGTTAACTGAAATTTANTACCGCCAAACTGACGGNTACCGCACCATTGATGCCGGTAACGGTTATGGCGGATCTGATAAGACTGGCTTTGACTTAATGGAGCCAATGATCAAGCTCTATTGGGAGCCTAACAGCGATGTTTATCAGCGCTGGGAATTCAAGTANGGATACACTGAGTTCGATGCTGACGAGACATATGCTGGACTTACCGAGTCTGATATAGCATCTAACCCATACAGAAGGTATGCTGGTACTTTCCTTGACAACATCCAGACTGAGCACACACGCACATANTTGAAGTACTTGGTAGAGCCTGCAGATAACTTGACCCTTCAGGTTGCAGCTTATTACAACGAATTTGAGCGTGACTGGTACAAGATTAACAAGGCCGGTGGACAGAGCGTCTCCAAAGTCGTTGCTGATCCTATCACNTACGCNGCTGCATTTGATGATCTTCGCCTCCTTGGTACTGGAAGCCTAGGAATCAAGCACAATTCACGTGCTTATGAGTCCAAGGGTGTTCAGTTCAATTTTGACTATGATACNACAATCGCTGGTACCGAGCACAACNTCACTGGTGGAGCCCGTTTNCACACAGATTCGATTCGCCGATTCCAGCAGCAGGACACGATTGATCTTTCTAATGGCGCTCCTGTCGTTGTCGAAGGAGCACCGGGATCCGGTGGTAACCGTTGGCAGGAAGCTGATTCCTTTGCTGTCTGGATCGAAGACAATATCGATCTTGGAGCCCTCACTCTGAGCCCTGGTATCCGCTATGAGCAGATCGACGGTGACTGGACAGATTANGCGAGTGATGCAACTAACACTGTTTCCAAGAGCGCTACTGGTGATATTGACGCTGTAGTTCCNGGAATTGGAATGACTTATGCGCTCTCTGATTCAACTAACGCATTTGGTGGAGTCTATAAGGGAATCTCAACTCCTTCTCCTCGTGGTTTCCTCAAGAGCGGAACTAGAATTGAGGAGAGCATTGGCTATGAGCTCGGTGTCAGAACTCAGAAAGATGGCTCAGCGACAGAGATCGCTGCATTCTTGACNGACTTTGATGAGCTGACTGGATCTAATGCTGGTCTTGGCGGACTTGCTTTTGACAGTATGCTTGACGGTACCAATGCCGGTGAGGCTGAAGTTAAGGGAATTGAATTCCTTCAAGCTTGGACTGCTAATGCAGACAGTTCAGTAGCCATTCCTCTATTTATCAGCGCAACTTATACTGACGCTACACTCACAGAAGCTCTTTCTGAGGGTGGTGAAGGCGATATTCTCGCTGCTGATGAGCCAGGTGCTACAATTCCTTATATTCCAGAATGGAAATTCTCAGTTGGTGCAGGACTTTCTGCCGAGAACTGGGGACTCAATGCTATCGGNTCATACAGATCTGATATGTACGCTTCTGCGAAGAACCTTGANNCTTCTAATGGCCGTGAAGGTAAGGTCGACGGAGGTTTTATTCTTGATTTATCTGCGCATTATAAGCTCAGTGATACGACCCGCATTATTGGGGGCGTTCACAATGTGCTCGACGAAGTTCTCACTGTGAGTAGACTTCCAGATGGACCTAGGGCAAATGCTCCTAGGGAATTCTATATCGGGTTTGAGCTGCAATGGTAAAAAAACATATACTTAGTATTACAAACAAACAAAACACACATGATCTAATCCTAACTGTTTTATTGTTGTTGTTTACCGCAACAGCAGCTCACACTCAGGAAAAGATTGCTGACGGTGACACCCAAAAGGTGTCACCGTCTTTTGTTTTACAGGAGAAAGTTCGCCAGTGGGTAGATGCTCAGAAAAGCCGTTCTAGGGAACGAGCGGACTGGTCAGAGCAGAAACAAGAGATGGCAGCTCTGAATGCTATCAGAACCAAAGAAATTGAGCAGATCGATTCTCTGATAGAAGCTGCGGGTAAAAGACTCAGTGATGCGACCAAGAGGCGCGATGAGCTTCTNGCTGAACAGGAATCATTAAGGANCAAACGTTTAATTATTCTGAAACGGGTCNAGAGACTAGAGACGGCTTTACGCGGGCAGCTGGGAATTTTTCCTGAGCCTTTATTGAACAAAATCAATGATGAGGTTGAAAGGTTGCGGCAGACAGAACCAAGTGGATCACTTCAGGACAGGTTACGTGATCTTGTTGCTGTNATGAGTGCGGCTTTGGAATTTGGCCAGTCCATGACCATTCATAATCAGATCCGCGCCGATGGCGAAGATCAGATTNAGGTTGAAGTTTTATATCTGGGCTTTTCAGGCGCTTGGTACGTTGGCAGGGCCGGNAAAGTGGCAGGTTATGGTCAGGCCGATAAGGGCGGCTGGAAGTGGACTGAGGATAAGTCAGTGGCCGGTCCTTTGAAGNCCGCCATTGAGATGTATCGCAAGGAGCGTGCTCCAGATTATGTGAGGATTAATTTTACCGGAAAGGAGGACCAATAAGCATGAGAATTTGGTACACCCTTTTTGTTATCTTTTCCTTTAGTTGCATACTGAAGGCTCAGGATCCTGATTATGAGCTAGCGGCCAAATCAATTGATTCTGATCTGAAAATGGAGTTACAGGCCCTTGCTGAGCTACGAGAAAAAATTGCAAAGGAAAGGCCTGAAATTGCTGAAGAAACTGAAAGAATTGCCGCCGAACTCCGTGATAAGAGGAGACGTTCACAATTGGCCGGGCAGGAAAGAGATGCACTCATTCATGACTTAACGAGCTTATCCTCTGAGGTCCGTTCCTGGAGNGATGAATCTGTTTACATCGAAAATTTGCTTAGTGATTTTAGGAAGAATCTTGAAATGCAGATGAGTGTGACTGAGGCCGAATCGATTAGGCCCCTGCTTCTCACTGCTGATCAGCAGGGCACAGGAGAGGGATTGGAGGCTCGGCTTGATCTTCTTGAGAATGCAATCTCAAGGCTCGACCCTATGACGGCACCAAGATCTCTAAAAGGAAAAGCACTGGACGCTGAAGGGGTGCAGAGATCTGGTACATTTGTTGAGGCTGGTCCCATCAGNTGGTTCGTTGCAGATGATAAAAGTACTGCAGGTCTTATCACTGAAAATAAGGATCTTAGGCCTCAGGTCATCGAAGAGACTTCATCGGCCTCTTCTATTCTCGAACTTGCTGAGGGCANGAGTGCCACCATGCTCTTTGATCCGACAATGGGCATGGCCAGTGCCCTAAATACAGGGGACGGATCCGTTATTGATCATATTAAAAAAGGAGGCTTCTGGATTTATCCGATCCTGATCATTGCTTTGGTTGCGACTCTTGCAGCTCTTTTCAAATGGCTTCAGCTATTGGGAATAAGAGCCGTACGACCATCTGTTTTGAGGAAAGTAATTGATGAGGTAACCAAAGGTAATTTGGATGAGGCGAAGTCTCGAATTGGTCGCAGATCTCACCCAGCTTANAAGGCATTGAGAAGGGCCATTGAAATCGGTAATGAAAAATCACCTGAAGATATTGAAGAGGCTCTCTATGAGGAATATTTGCGCGCACAGCCAAAATTGGAACGGGGCCTTTCATGGATTGCCATTGCAGCTGCCACAGCCCCATTACTTGGACTCTTAGGAACCGTGACCGGTATGATTCATACTTTTAAGTTAATTAATGTGTTCGGTACCGGCGATGCGAAGTCCCTATCTTCTGGAATTTCAGAGGCCCTCGTCACTACTGAATTCGGCCTAGTCGTTGCCATTCCNGCTCTGATCATGCACGCTTTGCTTTCGAGGAAAATAAGTGGAATTCTATCCTCTACAGAAATGGCGAGTATTGCCTATGTGAATGGTCTGAAAGCCAATCAGAAACCGAAGAAAAAGTCCTAAGATGATTGAATTAATAGGTGAAGAATTGAGCGTCCTCNGTTCTGAGGGAGGATGGGTATTCTGGTGCCTATTGGGACTCGCTTTCGGAATAGCATATTCATTACTATCCATATGGAACCTGCTACGATTGCCAAGGGCTCCAATTCTTAAAAGTTCAGATTGGAAATGCCTATTGTTGCAAGGGNNACGCTCTTCAGAAATATTGACATTACTGTCACGCAAAATCGGAGAAAAGAAATTAGAGGGTCAGATGAACCAGATNGAGGAGGAAATGTTTTCAACGGCCGAGAGGCGGATCCCATTTGCTTTTGTCCTTATCACTACAGCCCCTTTAGTGGGTTTGCTGGGAACGGTGAGCGGAATGTTTACTACCTTTGACGGGATGAGCGCACCTTCTGCTACGGGCCCCGCTTCAGTCATTTCAAAAGGTGTTTCTGAGGCTCTTATAACAACACAAACAGGGCTCGTNATTAGTGTGCCTGCNTACTTTATTCATAATGCNCTGAAAGTCNGATATGAACAGCTGAGGCATGGATTTCATCAGATCGGCACAGCCCTCCAAGATAAATTCTAGATCATGGCTAAGAATTTCCAGAGATTCAGACAAAAACAGAGCGGAGGATCCGGTGAGATCAATATATCACCACTCATTGATGTCGTATTTATCCTTTTGATTTTCTTTATTGTGACGACGGTCTTTGTGGACGAGACCGGTGTCGAAGTGGAGAAGCCCAGGGCCGCCTCTCAACAGGAATTGGACCAGAACAGTATTCTCATTGGTATCACTGCCGAAGGTGGTGTCTACCACGGGGGCAGGGAAATTGGGATCGGAGGGGTCCGGGCAGTAGTTGGCAGACTCCTTAAGGGAGATGATCTTCCTGTTGTAATACAGGCTGACCGCAGGACAGCCACTCAAAAAACAGTTCAAGTTTTGGATGAAGCGAAGCTGGCCGGCGCAATTAGGGTCTTTGTATCAACATTGAATGGGAGTTGATTAGATGATTTAAAATATAAAATGCAATTAATCAGAAAAAGAAATCCAATTCATTTATTCACGAGTCTGATAGGTAGACTTGCGGGTGGCTTTTTCTTGGTAATCTTATTGCTTTTATTTCTCATAATGATGCGTCTATTGGATGCCAAGAAGATCCCGGAACGAACAATCAGGACAATGGAAACTGTTCCCGAAATGGCCCCTCCGCCTCCGCCTCCCTTAGAAATTCAAGAGGAAACTCCTCCTCCCCCGCCCCCTCCTCCCTTACCCAAACTTGACTTGCAGATTGAAAATGTGGCTCCTCCGTTAGTTGCGACTCTTGATTCTAAAATTGACCTTACGATGAGGACTGCAGATTTTGAGTTAGAATCAAATCCTGAAATCGCACCATCTCCTGCCCCNATAAAGTCACTAAAACCTGCAAAACCATCACCTGCACCGATTTCAAGGCCAACAGTCCAAGGTCTCGTATCTGTTGGTGATTTGGACTCAAGGCCTCGATTGATGAATAGACCCTCTACAAGATACCCGAGTGCTTTACTTCGCCGTGGTATTCGTAGTGGAAATGTAGTCCTTGAGGTAGGTATTTCCATGAATGGCAGAGTCAATGTCCGCAAGGTACTTTCAAGTTCTCACCCTGAACTAACTAAAATGGCAACTTCCTTCGCTTCGAGGGCCCGCTTTTCCGTTCCTAGAAAAGACGGGCAACCCGTTAACGCTATTTACCGTTGGCCGATGACATTGCAACCACCCAAATGATGGTAAAATTACAATTAATATTAATGTTTATTTGCATCTGTTTTGCAGGTGCTGCTCCTCTACCAATTGATCCAATGTGGNGCACAGATTCATTCCGCAAAGCTTTCACTGCGAGTTATGGTGTGGATTCACGCATAGAACCCAAACTGAGCCCGGAAGAAAAAGAACAACTCGATCTGGTCGTTAAGAAGATGGCTTCGGGTGACCGGCCAGGGGCCATAGCATTGATGATAAAGAGTCCACTTTTGGAGAAGAGCCCGGCAATGCTCTTCAATTTGGGGAGTCTTCAATTCGAAGAGGGCAAATCGAATCAAGCTATGAGTAATCTCCGAAAAGCACTAAAAATACAGCCTAATTTTAGAGATGCTCATAGGAACCTGGCAATTGCCTATGTTCAGGCAGGTGATTATAAAGCAGCGGAACCTAGCCTGAGAAGAGCAATAGAGCTGGGTTCACAAGATGGCCTTACGATGGGGCTCCTAGGTTATTGTCTGAGCCAATCCGGGAGGTCACATGATGCACTACAGGCTTATAGGATGGCGAAACTTACCATGCCAAATGAAGTGCAGTGGCAGTTAGGCGAAGCAACGGCACTCATGGATCTTAATGAACTTGAAGAGGCCGCATCAATTTATGAATACGTTTTAAAGGTGTCTCCGAAAAGAGTTGCTGTTTGGGTGAACTTGGCGGATGTGCGCATCAGGCAGGGGAACCGACTGTTGGCCATTGCTGATTTGGAAGTTGCAAGACGGNTAAATGCTCTTGACGCTTNTGCAGTCCTTTCTCTGGGGCACCTTTACTTGAACGAAACACTCATCGAAAAGGCAATGAGTTGTTACCGAGAAGCACTGAAAGAGCCGGNNCCCTTGCCTCTGCAAAAATTNGTTGACGCGGTTGATTACCTTGTAAGGTATCAGTTATGGAACGAGGCACGTCAATTTNTTAAGGAAATCAAACAAGTGGAAAGTTATGAANAGCAAATCAAAGACGAGACCAAAGTGGCTCACCAATTTGAGCGTGCGGCAGCAATGATAGAGATACAATTAGGAGACCCTGAATTAGGCGCGTCTAGGCTCGAGTCATTGTTAAAAAAGGATCCTCTTGATGGTCTTATCCTAACTATATTATCAGAACATTTTATAGAAAACAAAGAAGTTGAAAAGGCACTGATGCTTCTCGAGCGTGCCGCATCCATTGATGAATTTGTAGCTCAGGCTCAGCGTCGCCGCGGGGAAATCTTAGCTCTCAGAGGAGACTATGATGGGGCCTTGGATGCCTTGAAAAATGCTCAAGACATTGAACCTCACAGGTCCTTGGAACAATATATTGNAAGCATTGAAAGATTGGCAAAACTACATGAACGCCAATAACTTATGCATTAATATATTCTATTTACTAATGCAGTAAAGATTAGAGAAAGTCCTCACAAACAACTTACCACCTGCGACCGCAGGCGATGCATAAATACCTTCAGGGAATTTGAATGAACCTAAGGTCTTAAGATTAGCTGAAGCAGCAATGACCGACATTTCCCCTTCCTTACTGAAGCAGTAAATTTTATCATTTATAAGTATCGGTGAACTGTAAGGGGCTCCTACAACTCGTTCCTGCCATAACACTTTACCGTCAGATGCTTTCCGGCATGTCATGACACCACCATCATTAAGTAAAAAAATCATGCCATTATATGAAAGGCCCGTAGGGACATAAGGGAGACCTTTGAGTCCGGCNTCCCAAGCCACTGAGGCTTTGTTTCCTTTGATTCTGACGACAGCTGATTCTTTTCCTCCGGAACCTGAACCTGCGGACACGAAAATTGTGTTTCCTGAGATTACAGGGCCACTGACACAGCGTTGGGAAAATCCAGCATCATGTTCCCAGCGGACCGTTCCGTTAGAAGCATCAATTGCGGTGATGCCATGTGCCGTGCTACTGAAAATGAGCTCTTCNGTTCCATCNTCTGCTTTTCGAGCGACCGGAGTACTGTAAGCTCCCTTATCATTTGATTCTCGTTCAATTCGCCATTTTTCCTTACCGTCAGTAGGATCTAGACCGACAATGTAACTTTTCCCTTGCTCACCGTGACTACCTATTACCAGAGTATTGCTGACCAAGACAGGTGAGGCNGAGCTGCCATGCTTTGCATAAAAATTACCAAGCTTCTTTTTCCATATTTCTTTGCCATCATGGTCAAGTGCAAGAGCTTGGACTCCTTCCGGAGAGGTCCAGGAAACATAGATTCTGTCCGCATCGCAACATGGCGTTGAGGCGGAAAAATCATTAAAGCGATGCTGCCTATAAACTTGATAGGTTTGCTTGCTTCTCCATTTTTCTTTCCCGTCCTTTGAGGAAAAAGCAATGATGTATCTGAGGCCTGATGAATCTTTGTCAGTGACTGTTAAAAATATTGTATCACCCCATAATACTGGGGATGAATGNCCACTTCCCGGTAATTTAATGGACCATTTAATATTGCCCTTTTCGATTGTTTGAGGGATTCCTTTTTCTGGAGAATGCCCAGAAGTCCCCGGGCCGCGGAACTGGGTCCATTCTTGAGCCGAACTTATCCCCAGTGCGGCTGTAAATAGCCCAATTTTCAGAAGAATATGGAAAACCTCATTTTTCATCTTTTCAATCTAGCCTTTACTTAAGGCCTAGTCACGATCAATAGCAGATTTCCTTGATTCTTAGGCCTCATAGACATTTGATACGGAACCCGTCAGGGATTAATGTTATTGTCTTAATATAATGTCAGAACCACTCATAGAAGAACTTCCGGATTCGGCCGGTCATTTCGGTACATATGGAGGAATGTTTGTTCCGGAGACATTGATGTCCGCTCTTGAGGAGCTATCTGTCGAATACACTAATGCAAAATCTGACCCACAATTTCGTCAGGAACTTGACGAAATGTTAAGAGAGTATGTGGGAAGACCGACTCCCCTTACATTTGCTGAGNGATGGAGCGAAATTCTCGGCGGAGCCAAAATATATTTAAAAAGGGAAGACCTTCTTCATACAGGTGCCCACAAAATCAATAATGCAATGGGACAAATTTTATTGGCCCGAAGGTTAGGCAAGAATCGAATCATCGCTGAGACGGGCGCCGGCCAACATGGAGTAGCGACAGCTACGGTCTGTGCACGGTTCGGTTTTGATTGCGTGATATATATGGGAGAGGTCGACATGGAGAGGCAAGCACTGAACGTTGCGCGCATGCGATTCTTGGGAGCCGAAGTCCGTGGAGTCACTGCAGGCCAAAGAACACTGAAAGAGGCTGTTAATGAAGCGATGAGGGATTGGGTCACTAATGTCAGGAACACACACTATATCTTAGGCTCGGCCCTAGGGTCACACCCTTACCCTATGATGGTTCGTGATTTTCATCGTGTGATAGGTGAAGAGGCTCGTAAACAGATACTTGAGAGGGAGGAGAGATTACCTGATTATCTCGTTGCTTGTGTTGGCGGAGGAAGTAATGCTATTGGGCTGTTTCATCCTTTCCTTGGAGACGAATCCGTGAAGATGCTTGGGGTTGAAGCGGGCGGGCGCGGCATTCGCAAGGGCGAGCATGCTGCCCGGTTTCAGGGTGGNAAATTAGGTGTTCTTCAAGGCACCAAGACTTGGCTCTTAGCTGANGATGATGGGCAGATAGAGTTAACTCATTCAGTTTCCGCGGGTCTAGATTATGCTGCGATTGGNCCTGAACACGCAAACCTCAAAGATATTGGACGGGCTGAGTATACNTATGCCACTGATGATGAGGCGNTGGAGGCATTTCAGGAGGTTTCCAAGGTTGAGGGCATAATACCCGCTCTGGAAACGGCTCATGGGCTTGCCGGTGTACGTAAGATTGCGCCTCAACTCGGAAAGGATGCATTGATAATATGTAACTGCTCAGGGAGAGGAGACAAGGACGTGGCTCAGGCCGCAAAGGCAATTTTTGGAGAGGATGTGTTTGGATAATTATTTNAGCTTTCCAAATTGTGAATTAACACCCAAATCAATTATGAAGCATTACTTACTAGGANTTCTGATAAGTTTAACTGGTACTTTTTTATTGCCGGCTCAGGAAGATGATCCCGCAGCAGATGGCGTTGCTGATGTCATTGATGTTACTGATGAGGATGCTATTACCAATTCAATAGGTAAGGCTATAATGGTCACTGGAAAGGTGAGGCATTCGGACAGTTCACCTANGACTTCAGATATTCGAATCTGGTTCTCTGATAGCGGTTTTCGCCTCTTAATTAAATCGGACGTTTTTGATTCAAAAGAAGGGTGGGGAATTGACGAGATCATTGAAAAACAGATTTTCGTTCATGGAAAAGTGATCCGGTCAGGAGAATTCATTCAAATCAACCTCACTTCTCCGGACCAAATGGCAACGAGTCTGGATAAGGTTACCAAATTAAAGGCTCCTACAAATAAACCGGGAAAGGATGGACCAAAAACTTTTGAACCCGTTTCTCCTGGAGCCATTCTTCCTGTGAAGCCGGGCAAAGAGAATCTGTTACCAATGGCAACTGAGGCAAAGGTAAAGGTCATTTTGGCTATGTATGCCACGGAGGTGCCCACGATGGTCGTTTCTGAGGTGAAGGCTGAAATTATTGATGCTGAGGAAGGCGGACCAATGCAGGCGAGTTTCGAATCTAAGCCAAAGATTACAGATAAGCCCATGGTTTCGGTTATGACTTATCTTCCCAAAAAATATTTCAGTCAGGGATGGCCCAGAAACAAGGCTGTTCATTTTGTGGTTGATGAAATTCAGGCAGACAGTATCCCTCCGAATTTTGCCGCTGCTTTTCTTATTGAGTGTCTATTAAAAGGCATCAAGGTCCCCGAGAATCTGGTCCTCTTTGGAGGAATGGGTGCAGGAGGGGCATTGAATTACACCACTGATAAGAAGCGTTCAGACGCTTCAATTGGGGAAGCAATAAAATTGACTGCCGAGGCAGCGCAAAAGGCTGGAGTTGATCCGGATGAAGGTAAGCTCAAGAGCAATTTCACGACACCCAGCGCGTTAGGCAAAAAAGCGCCAGTAGTAAATCAAAGCTTCTATTTATTAACTAGTAACGTAGATGACGGGATCCTGGATGATTTGATTTTAGATGACCATTGGGACGTAATTAATTCTACTCAGATCATATCCTGTGAGAATATTGATGTTGCTTTGAACCTTACGAGGGAACTTTCAGAAGGATCAGGGACAGGTAAATCTATTAATGATTTAAGCGCTGCTCAGAAAGTTCTTCGTGAAAGATCAATACGCATGCTGTCAAATGCTCAGGTATGGAGCAGGGTTGTTGGTGCCGGAAGGGCCAGCAAAAATAATAAGACGGCTTATGCTTATGCACGTTTGAAGACAAGGAAAGTTGCAAAAACATATTCATTAGATCGTTGCCTTTCCCATATCAATAAGCAGATCATAACAGCAAGAGGAAACTCTTTGGATAAGTTTGTGGACCGTGAATTGCGCAAATATGTCAGGGACCTTTCTAATACAATGAAGGAGATTCAACCTAAGATTCACCCTAGCGCTGTTCCTGTACTTGCATCAGGACAACTCTATCTTAAAGAGATAGCTAACTATTCAGCATCGAAGCGGGACACCGCAGCCAAAGCAAAACCTGCAAAGAAGGAAGGGGACAAAAAAGCCGCTAAAGTAGTACCTGATCGTGTTCAGAAGCAATTTGATATGGCCAAGAAAGCTTATGAGGATGCGCGTGCAGAAGCTTTAAAGGCACCCTAATTAATATTAGAGGATAAGGATTAATCAAATCTATCCCCACACGACGATTTCACCGTCTTTGTCAGTATTGGCTAATGCTTCTTTGAAAGCGTCTGGATCCCAACCTTTGAGTTTGCCTAAATACTTAAATAGTTTGTCTGAATTGGCTATACTCGTTGGAATTTCTATTTCTTCATGATCACTTCCATCTGGTAAATTGAGAGAAATTAGAGGATCGCCGGCATATGATGATACGCGTACTCTGACAATGTCCCCCCATGGCACTGTTCCTACTTTTTCTTCATCTTCATATAATTCTATCATCTTTGCAGTGAAATTATATGTCATTGCAGTTTCACCATCATCGTCATCACTGTCCATTACGACATCATCATCATCTTCACCGACTCCATGATCTTCCTCCTCCTCATGATCTTCCGGTCCCTTAGGCTCAATTCCAAATCCACTGGCCGGGTCAAAATTGTACTCACCATTTTTGAGAGCAGCATGAATGTCAGCTAACCAGCTTTCAAACGAATCAGCTATTTCTTCATTTTCATCATTACTGACATATTTACTTATCGATCCACTTTCTAATTCAACGCAGAGCATGTCCCCTGATCCGTCTTCAGCAAACGGCAGCCAATCCCCGGGGCACGTTTCATCTTCTCCGGCGTCATCCCTGAGGCCTTCCAGTTCTTCCCATGATTCCTGCACCAGATCAATTGGCATTAGGCTGAACATATCAAAGAATCCCGGATTACTTTCCTGACTCTGACCATTATGCATGACGACAAAGTCTCTATAGTCAGTTGGCAGTTCCTGACCAATAAATTCTTCCAGCGCTTCTACTTCCACTTCATCAGCTCCTGGATTAAGTGATTCTAGAATTGCGTTTGCTTTTGATGTTAATTCACCTTCGAGTCGGGACCAAATTTTCTTCATATAATTCAGTTAATTATTATTTATTTACCCGTAGCGGGACCCTTCATAGTTTCAGCCATAACGAATTCCGCAAACTTCGCAAGAAAACGTTTCGAATAAGTTGCAGTTAAGATGATGTCGTTCCCAACATAATCTTGGCTTAAAATCTTACCTTCCCGGTGTAAAAGAGCCACTAAATCCTGTCTGGATTGAGGTATTTTCAAGCTGTGACGGACAATATTTTGTAACAACATATCTGCCATTTTGTCCATCAAACTGCTAATTTGATGGGAATTTTTAACCGAAATAAAAATTGCTTCAGGGAATTCGGTTTTAAGATCCCCTAGTCTCTGCTCATCAATCAGATCAGTCTTATTCACTACTGAGATGATTTTTTTTTCGTCCGCTCCGAGCTCCTTTAACACATTTAGTGTTGTATCATGGTGATCTAGAATGTCTTTAGAACTTCCGTCCATCACATGAATGAGAAAGTTGGCAAGGACTGCTTCTTCGAGGGTGGCTTTGAAGCTTTCCACTAAGTCATGGGGAAGTCTCCTCACAAATCCAACAGTGTCAGTTAAAAGAATCGTTTGGCCATCTTCCAAATCAAGTTTTCTTGTAGTAGTGTCTAGAGTCGCGAAAAGTTTATCTTCCGCAAGGACTGTGCTTTCAGTGAGGCAGTTCAACAATGAAGACTTACCGGCATTCGTATAACCAACAATGGCAGCATGAGGCAAGTTGGCACGGTTCCGCTCCTTACGTTGTGTCCGCCGTTGTTTTTTTACTTTTTCCAATTCTGCTTTTACACGGTCTATTTTTTTCCGAGCCAGCCTACGGTCAACTTCGATTTGCTTTTCTCCTTCTCCCCTGGCCGCTCCTCCTCCACCTTTTCCACCCCCTGATCCTCCACCTTGACGGTCTAAGTGACTCCACATTCTGGCCATCCTTGGTAGCGTATATTGCATTCTTGCCAGTTGTACCTGAAGGCGGGCCTCTTTCGATCGGGCTCGCATTGAAAAGATATCAAGAATCACTTCGTGACGATCAATGACTAAAATATCGGAATCATTCTCCCAGTTCCTCTGTTGATTTGGGGACAATTCATTATCGAAAATAATACAGTCACAACCTAACTCTTTGGCCGTCTGAATCGTTTCAGCCATTTTGCCTTTTCCCATCAGGTGCGAAGGATAAGTTTCGCGGACCTTTACAAGAGTAGTTTTACCAATCCCTATATTTAAGGTTTCAACAAGCTCGCGCAATTCTTGAAGAAGACTCGCAGCTTCATCCGCTTCTGATTTGTCATAATAAACACCTACAAGTAAGGCCTTTTCGACGAGTTGCGGTTTTTCCCGGACTTCAAACATATGGGTCTAATAACTAACTAATAGGAAATAAGTTACATATCAAACTAGTTAGCATAGCTAACTATTTCTAACATATAATTGGTGGTATCACTTTATTCTCAATAATCAAGCTTTGCTGGATTCTTTTCTGGAAGACTATAATGACTGAGGGTATTTTTCTTGCTTGTGAAAGGAACGTGCATTGAGACCCACGAACAAGTCATGTTTTATGACACGGATGCTGCTGGAGTGGTACACAACATTGCGTACCTAAGATTTATTGAAAAAAATCGTACATTGTTGGCATCCGAATTGGGCCTTAATTATAAAGAAATGGCGACTTCAGGTATTTACGGAGCAGTTATTCGTATAGAGATTGATTATCGGAGGCCGGGCCTGTTGGGAGATAATTTAAAAGTGCGCGGATGGTTAGATTCTGTCAAAAGAGTAAAATTTTGGTGTGGATTTGAAATTTTCCGCGCCGATGACAATCAGATCTTGGTCGCTTCTAAGCAGGAGCTTGCTTTGGTAAAAATGCCAGAAGCAAAGCCAACAAGATTACCCCCTGACCTAAAAGAATATATTAAAGAATGAGCCGAATCAGACTTACGGTGGCTTATGATGGTAGTTCTTTTAAGGGATGGCAGAGCCAACCAGAGGGAAACACAATTCAAGACAATATTGAGGCGGCCCTTCTAAAAGTTTCCGGAGAAGCCTTGCGTATTACTGGTTCCGGACGAACTGATACGGGGGTCCATGCCATTGGCCAGGTTGCTCATTTTGATGTGCCAGAATCAAGTAGCATGAATGCTGGCGAATGGAACCGCGCACTCAATGTGAATTTACCGCCCACGATCCGAATAATTAAGGCATCAATGGTTGAGGATGATTTTCATGCCCGATTTGGAGCAAAAGAAAAAACGTATCGATATGAAATTGATATTGGTCCAGTTCTCAACCCTTTGCGTGTATCTAGGGCATGGCATCACCCAGAAAAAATCAACTGTGAAATACTCCGCCGTGCTTGTTCAGTATATATTGGGGAACACGATTTTGCTTCATTTGCGGCGAATCGTAAGGATGGAAAGGATATCAATACTGTCAGAACAATTAATTCTATTGAAGTTGCAGAGTGTTCCGATGGATTGACCATTACTTTTTGCGGTAATGGATTTCTATACAAAATGGTTCGCTTGTTAGTGGGTGCTGCAGTGCGTGTTGCTGAAGAAAGAGAAGAGATTTCCTGGCTTGAGGGGATGCTTGAGAGTCCAGGAACTGCTAAGTGTCAGTACTGTGCCACTGGAGAGGGCCTCTACCTAGTCGAAGTGATATATTAGTTTTTCTTGGAGCCTGTTAATTAATCCTTAAGAAGATTGCAGGCACTAACGAGCGCCCTTACTCCTGCGATTTCAATTGAGGGATCAACGCCACATCCCCATGCCTCTTTACCGTCATCCGAGTGAAGTAAAATATATGCAGCTGAATCAGCGTCTGATCCTCCCATAACTGCATGGGAACGGTAATCTTTGAGTTTGAAATCTTTTTGTTCAATTGTTTCAAGGGCATGCACGAAAGCATTGATCGGGCCGTTCCCGACGCCAGTCACATCATAATCGGCTCCATCGATGGTAATC
This sequence comes from Verrucomicrobiales bacterium, assembly GCA_002708885.1. Classification (GTDB taxonomy): domain Bacteria; phylum Verrucomicrobiota; class Verrucomicrobiia; order Verrucomicrobiales; family DEV007; genus EC70. The sequence goes on from PAPL01000055.1 coordinate 47,819, forward strand.
TTTGATTCACAGCGTACCTGGCCCGGGCCCACATCGTTGTGAAAGAGTTCGTATTCCATGAGCGACATTTTGTTAGAGACATTCACAAATCGCTCTTTGAAAGCATCAAAAATTTCCTGATTAGTGAGTTCTCTTCCTAAAGAATCCGCCATATCATAAATCGTTTTTCCGACATGAGGCTGCATTGCTTTAGGCACATCAAAACCGTATTCCCTGTCCAGAATATAAGCGATTCCTCCCTTCCCTGACTGACTATTAATACGGATAATTGCTTCATAAGTTCTACCAATATCGGTAGGATCGATAGTTAAATAAGGGACGGCCCAGTGAGAATCATCATCTTCGATAAGATCCATTCCTTTCTTAATGGCGTCCTGATGGCTTCCGGAGAAAGCTGTAAAAACTAAATCACCAGCATATGGATGGCGATCCGGCACTTTCATTTGTGTGCAGCGTTCGTAGATTTCTCTGGCCTTAGGTATGTCTGAAAAGTCCAATCCAGTTTCAATGCCATGACTGTTCAAATTCAGTGCCACAGTTGCAATATCTAAGTTTCCGGTACGTTCACCATTACCAAAGAGTGTTCCTTCGACACGATCAGCTCCGGCCATTAGACCCAGTTCTGTGGCGGCAGTTCCTGTGCCCCTATCATTGTGGGTATGAAGGCTGACTCTAACTGATTCACGGTCCTGAAGGTTGCGGCAGAACCATTCGATCTGATCTGCGTGTATGTTTGGGGTAGTCCATTCAACCGTGGCAGGGAGATTTAGTATGATAGGGTCTGTTGAGGACGGGCTCCATACATCCATGACGCCGTGACAAACCTCAAGAGCAAAGTCAAGTTCAGTATCCGAAAAGCTTTCGGGAGAATATTCTAGATCTACCTGAGTTTCAGGTACAGTATCCACTAGGTCCTTTATCAGAGCAGTTCCTTCCACAGCGATTTGCTTAATTTTCTCCCGGCTCGCGCCACCGAAGGTAATTTTTCTCTGCAATGGAGAAGTGGAGTTGTATATGTGAATAATTGCCTTGGGAACACCCTCTATTGCTTCAAAGGTTCGGCGTATCAAATGTTCTCTTGCCTGGACAAGGCACTGGAGCTTCACATCATCAGGTATCAGTTTCTCTTCAACGAGCTTTCGTATAAAATCAAATTCAGTATCTGAGGCTGAAGGAAACCCAATTTCAATTTCTTTAAATCCGATACTTACAAGCAACTCAAAAAGTTCAAGCTTTTGAGAAACGTTCATTGGAACAGCAAGTGCCTGATTGCCATCTCTTAAATCCACGCTACACCATGACGGTGCTTCCGTGATTGCCTTGTCTGGCCATTTACGGTCTGAAAGTTCTACTGGGCTGAAAGGCCTGTATTTTTTCAAGTTTGATGGATTCATTTTGATTTTGGATACATTTCACCCTTAAAGCGAGGGAGTACGGAATGGGAGGAATTTAATTTTTGGCCTAAAGGCCGAGCAGTAAAAGAATCTGCGCTCCAGATAAATAATTTCTGGTTTTTAGTTCACGCTTTATTTTTAACGCAGTCATTTCTTATATCGAGAGGGAAGATACGACCTCGTACCGTGAAGTCAATTCTACCGCTATATAAGAACTCTTGAGGGTGAATTATTCATAATAATCAGTAATAATTGTATTTCTGAATTTTTGCGGCCTGACAGGNCNGAGCCCTTAATCTGAGAATATAGTCTCTTTTGTGAGATTCAGTTTGTCATCAAGCGATCTTCGCTCTTTCCTTTCTTATATATGAAGAGCATGACTGGATTTGGCTGTGGAGAGGCCTCGAATGAATGCCTCGTTTATCGCGTTGAGGTTGCATCAGTTAATCGTAAGCAAGCTGACATTGTTGTGAATCTTCCTCGTGAATTGAATTCATTGGATTCTCGCATTAGAAAGCAAGTCAGTGAGACAGTCTCTAGGGGGCGGATAAATGTTGGAGTTTCTCTGAAATCTGTAGAATCGAAAGGTGGTTCATTATCTATAAACTTGCCACTCGCTAAAGAGTACACTGAAGCCATTGCAAAACTTGAGGAGCACCTTGGATTAGATGGGCTTGTTTCAAGATTTGATCCTAGCCGCGCTTCTGGCGTGATTCAGCTTGGAGAAAATCTCCCGGACCCGGAGGACGCTTGGCCCTTGCTGGAGGAGGCATTAAAAGAATCTCTTTCTAAATTATTAGAAATGCGTTCTACTGAGGGGGCTCATTTAAAGTCAGATTTGGAATCAAGGCTTACAAAAATAAAAGGCTTTCTGAAAAAGATTTCTGAGCAGGCTCCGAACGTTGTTAAAAGGTATAGGGACAACTTAATGAAGAGGTTAGATGCGGCGGGTATCGAACTTAATCTTGATGATGAGAGGCTCATTAAAGAGATTGGCATATTTGCTGACCGTTGTGATATTTCTGAGGAAGTTACCCGGCTCGAAAGTCATTTTGCGCAGTGTCAAAAATATTTTGAAAGCGACCAAGCCGTTGGCAGGCCCTTGGATTTTCTTGTCCAAGAAATGGGGCGTGAAATAAACACGATTGGAAGTAAGGCGAATGATGCTTCGATTGCACAGATCATAGTTGAATCGAAGACAGAGCTAGAAAAAATCAGAGAACAAATACAAAACATTGAATAGATGAGCGCTGAGGATTTGCCAGAAACTCAAGGACCCCGCAGGGGAATTCTATTTTTATTATCGGGCCCTGCCGGTTCCGGCAAGTCTACCCTTTTGCGTCGGGCTTTGAATGAAGATAATAATCTGGCATTTTCAATCTCTTGTACGACCCGTTCACCGCGTGAAGGAGAAACTGATGGGAAGCATTACCATTTTCTTAGTGATGAAGAGTTTTCGGAAAAAATTGAAAATAATGAGTTCCTTGAGCATGCAAAAGTTCACAATTGGCGGTACGGAACACTGGCTAACACGGTAATTGATCTATTAGATGACGGGAAGGATGTGATTATGGACATCGATGTTCAGGGCGCAGATCAAGTACGAGATTCTGAGAACTCTGTCATATCTGATACGCTAGTTGATATTTTTCTTACCACTGCAGACACTGCTGAGCTTGAAAAACGATTACTGGGGAGGGGCAGTGAGGATGAGGATACCTTTCAATTGCGAATGAGGACCGCAGTGGCTGAAATTAAGAGATGGCGAGATTATACCTATTGCATTGTGAGCGGTGAGCATGATGAGGATTTTAGAGCTTTATCCTCCATCATATCTACTGAAAGGTTAAGAGTTTCCAGAATGATGTCTTAACGTAAAGCATTACGATAAGCAACTATGCCGCTCGTTATTCCATTTGAGAGTAAGGTCAAGTATGCGGTGCTCGCAATTTTGCGTGCATCCTGTGGATTACTTAAAAAGCCACCTTCGACAAGAACAGCAGGCATTGTAAGTCCGGCCAGGACCGTGAACCTGTCTCGCTTTATTCCTCTATCATCTGCTTGGGTTTTTTTTATTACTGACGCATGTATTGCTGTTGCCAGAGCAATGTTTTCTGAGTCTCTTGAGTTGCCTCTGAGGAAATTATTTTTAATTCCTCTCTCGTTATGTGTACCTGACCCTTGAGGGCTGAGAGCGTAGGTTTCGATTCCTTTGGCCGTGTTGCTACTGAATGAATTAAAGTGGAGTGAGACGAAAATAGAGTCATTTATTCGGTTAGCGTATATGACCCGCTGCCCAAGTGTAGGGAATGTGTCTGTTGATCTTGTCATCCTTACGCGGAATCCCTTACGCTCAAGATCGCGCACTAATATTTTAGCCAGCTTCAAGTTAAAGTCTTTTTCTTTACCGTAACTATTAACGCTTCCGGGATCAGTGCCCCCGTGACCCGGATCAATTATGACTGTTCTGAATCGTTTAGCNGTTTTGATGTAGCTCGGTCTTAGTACCGGATCAATAAGCTTTGCCAGATCAATTCGGGAAAATAGATAATTATTATTTTTCTGGACGACCTTATAGCTCAANCGGAAAAGAACAGTATTAATGTAGAGGTTATCAGAGCCATTTTTTATACGCATTTCGATTTTGGGTGATCTGAATTTCAATGATCCTTTATTTATTTCCAGAGAACTGAATCGGTAAAAGTCCTTGATGTTTTGGGCAGTGACATATTCCCGACCATTATGTTTGATCACTTGCCAGGCAGCGCCATGCGATTCCTCAACTAAAGAATAAATGAACAAAATGCCGATCATTTTCCAGACGATCGTTGTTTTTTGTTTTAACTGATTTGAAAGAGTAAACAGGGTCAAAATTACGGTTTATAGTTAATTTCTGTACTTTTATAGCGGTATTGCAATTTAAATATTTTTAACTCAACAGTAATTAAATTTTGCAAATTGGGTTTCGATCAAGTTATTTCCGCCTTCAATGTCAGTCGAAATACCCAAGGCTTACGAACCTGCTCAAGTTGAAGAAAAGTGGTTTTCCCAGTGGATAAACGCTCAGGCTTTTCATGCAAATCCATCTTCAGAGGATGAGCATTACAGCATTGTAATCCCGCCACCTAACGTTACAGGCGTTCTTACACTCGGACATGTCTTAAATAATACGATTCAGGACATACTCGCTAGGCGTGCTCGGGCCGAGGGCAAAGAGGTCCTTTGGCTTCCGGGAACTGATCATGCTGGCATTGCGACGCAGTCCAAAGTCGAAAAACATTTACGCGATTCGGAGGGACAGGGTAGACGTGACATCGGGAGAGAGGCTTTCCTTGAAAGGTCATGGGAATGGAAAGAAAAGCATGGAGGTATAATTATTAAACAACTCAAGAAATTGGGATGTTCATGTGACTGGGATCGTGAACGATTTACGATGGACGAAGATTACTCAAAACAGGTCCAGAGTTGTTTTGTGCATTTTTTCAATAGCGGAAAGATCTATCGCGGCAAAAGAATGGTTAATTGGTGCCCTTCATCTTTGACGGCTCTTTCTGATGAGGAGGTGATAATGAAACCTCAGAAAAGTAAACTCTATTACATGCGGTATGAAATTGCCGACCGGCAAGGAGAATTTTTAGAGATTGCAACGACACGCCCTGAAACACTAATGGGAGACAGTGCAGTGGCAGTGAATCCAAATGATGACAGGTATTCAGAATTAATTGGCAAGAATGCGGTTCGGCCTTTCCCCAGAGCCGAAATTCCAATAATTGCCGATGAACACATTGATCCAGAGTTTGGAACCGGAGTCCTTAAAGTGACCCCGGCTCATGACAAGGCCGACTTTGAAATAGGAATTAAGAATGACTTGGAAATAATTGATGTGCTTAATCCTGACGGGACACTCAATGCCTTAGCTGGAGAAGAGTTTTCTGGCATTGACAGGTTCGAGGCCCGTCAACTTGTCGCGGAGAAGCTCGATGAGATGGGTTTACTAATTCGTGTAGAGGAATACGAAAATAATGTTGGCTACAGTGAGAGAGCTGATGTCCCTATAGAGCCGCGGATTTCAATGCAATGGTTCCTTAAGTACCCGAAAGTAAGTGAATCGACGGCTGCTGTTTCTGATCGTGAAATTAAGTTTCGGCCTGAACGCTGGGCAAAGACTTATGCCCATTGGATGGAAAACATACAGGACTGGTGCATTAGTCGCCAGCTATGGTGGGGGCACAGGATACCTGTCTGGTACCGTAAGGATAGGGCCGAAGAACTTAAATCAGCTCCGTCACTGGACAAGGAGACCTGCGGTGACGATTTGCACGTTTCACTTGAACCTCCTACAGATCATGAAAATTGGATTCAGGACGATGATGTTCTTGATACATGGTTCAGTTCTTGGCTCTGGCCCTTCGCAACTATGGATGATAAGACGAGAGGGAAATTTTATCCGACTACCGATTTGGTTACTGGTCCTGATATCATATTTTTCTGGGTCGCCCGAATGATAATGGCGGGATATGAATTTACTGGGAAGAGACCATTTGAGAATGTCTTTTTCACAAGCATCATTCGAGATAAAAAAGGGAGAAAGATGTCCAAGAGTCTTGGGAATTCTCCTGACCCCCTTGATCTTATTGCTCAGTACGGAGCGGACGCTTTGCGTTTTTCAATTATGCGGATTGCACCGACCGGAACGGACGTTCGGTTCATAGAAAATAAAAGCAAAGATTCTGATAGTGGCACTGAATGCCCGCAAGTTGAAGAGGGCCGAAATTTTGCCAATAAACTGTGGAATGCATCCCGTTTTCGTCAGATGCAGGGTGGTCCTGAAGGGTTGTCTCAGTTGCCTCACATAGAGAATTTATCGATTTATGATATCGATATACTTTCAAAACTCGATGCGCTCAGAGACGATATAAGTGCATCCTATTCAGCATATAAGTTTCAGGAAATCGCAAATAAACTGTATGATTTTTTCTGGAGTGAGTTTTGTGATTGGTACCTTGAATCTATCAAACAATATTTCAGGGAAGATGCAGATTCAGAACGTAGGGACACGGTTCTCATTGTCGTTGACATTGTGTTCGCGCGGTTCCTTCAGCAACTTCATCCATACATGCCTCATATTACCGAAGAGTTGTGGGAAAAACTTGGCTTTGCAGTAGATGGAGCACTTCTGATGAACGCTCATCTTCCTGAGGATCCTGTCATGAAGGGATTTGATTCGAAGATAGTGGAGCGGGCCAAGGAAAGGACCAACGCAATTCATGAGGCCACTACCCGTGCCAGGCACTTAAAGGCTCAATATAATCTTGCCGCAAATCGCAATGTGAAATTTTTTCTTCAACCTTCAGTTGAATGGGCAATTNATGAATTGGAGACTTTGAAGATNTTAAGNGGNGCCGGAGAAATCTCTGTTTCAGAATCTTATGAGCCAAGTCCAGGCACTCCTGCTTTCCTAACGCCTATTGGAAAAATGTATATGCCGCTTGAGGGACTCGTTGATATTGAAGCAGAAAAGAAAAGGATAAATAAAGAGATAGATAAGGCTGAGAAGGATCTAAAGCAAATCAGGGGCAANTTATCGAATCCCAAGTTCACGGAAAGGGCACCTGCAGAAGTTGTTCAAGAAAACCTTGACCGTAAAGACGGCCTTAGAAAAAAGGTAGAACAGCTCAACGAAATGTTGCAGAATTTGTCATAACGCTGTAAAAGAATCTCTCTTGCGTTCTCTAATTGTGTTAATGTAAGGAATCTAAATTAATAATTACCGGCAGAGTGGATACTCAGAAAGAAAATCCTGATAAGCTTCCTGAAAATAGTACTGATAAGGACCAGTTAGCAGTGGCTGATGATGTGCCATTAAGTTGGGAATCTGCTACTGCTGATGTTGCTGATGAAATCGAGGAAGTGGCTGAGGTGGTCGTGAAGGGGACAGTAGAGCTACAGTCAAAAATGATACAGACTGATGAGCTGATCAATACGAATGCAGGCAGTGCCGTGACTTCAGATGATGATTCGGTTTTGGAGGGAAACACTTTTCAGAATCAGACCTATGTTGATGAGCCTCAGCAGGANACAATAGATAAATCCAAGCTTGTTAGTCTTGAAGAATATAGGGAAGGGAAGAGTCGAGTCGACCCACTTTCAGGTGGACGGGTTCGCGGAGCCAACAATTTTGCTGAAAAACCAAAGTTCCTTGACGGGAGATTGCCTAGATCAGTTGAGAGAGGGGTGCCTTATCCACAACCGGGCAGACTAGTCTTCACTAGTTTGTTGGTTTTGATTAACCGATTTGTTTTATTGGCGACAGTGATAGTTCTGCCGCTTGCATTATATTTTGATTCTACATTTTTTGGTCTGACCGTTGCTTTGCCAATCATGGTGGTCTTTGTAATTATCGGGCTCATGCATTTTTCTGCGACATTGAGAACTAGGTGCCGTGTCTGCAGTTGCCAGTTCTTCAGGATGCGTGACTGTGACAAGCACCGGCTGGCTCACAGACTTCCAATATTAGGTTATANTTTTGCGAAGGCCCTTCATCTNATTCTGTTTAAATGGATGCGGTGCATGTATTGCGGAACCGCAATACGCTTAAAGCCTCGACANAAGANANAGACCGAGGAAGGACCCGAAGATCCGAACCCTATTCCCGGTTCCTAGAATCGATCCATATTGTTACGGGCCCATCATTTGTGAGAGAGATTTGCATTTCTGCACCAAATTCACCTGTTGATACNGGTTTGCTTATTTCNATTTCCAGGGCGGAAATAAATTTTTCATAGAGAGGGATTGCATGCTCTGGCCGAGCTGCTCTGATGAAGGATGGACGATTGCCTTTCTTGGTATTTGCGTGAAGCGTGAATTGGCTCACGACTAGCATCTCACCATCAATATCAGATAATGAAAGGTTCATGTGGCCCGAACCGTCATCAAAGATCCTTATCTTTGCGACTTTGCCTGTGAGCCACGACACATCTTCTTCTGTATCGTCAGACTCGATTCCAAGTAAAACAAGAAGGCCTTTTCCGATTNTGCTATGAGGCTCTTCTGCAATGGAAACAGTAGCTTCCTGTACTCTTTGAATTAGTGCTCGCATGAATAATTAAACCAACTCAATGNAAAGCCNGTTAATGGGTTTATTCGATTATAGNGTGTTTTCGCCAGCAAAATAAAGTCCTCAGGAAATCAAAATGCAATTAGGCCGGGAATTGATAAGCATTGCTTAAATAATATCATTAGAGAAAAAGCTTTTCGTAGGATTGACAGTCATCACAGTTAAGGATATCTAACTGGCTCGCCCCACAAGGCGAAACCGATTACGCTCCGGANAAATGGCGAGGTAGCAAAGTGGTAATGCGCTGGTCTGCAAAACCGGTATTCGCGGGTTCGATTCCCGCCCTCGCCTCTCTTTTGAATAGTTGCAGGCACGCGAAGTTTTTGTGTATTGTCTTAAGTTCGATTTCAGATCATTTTTATTCAACCGTTCATGAAAACATATTCTCGTTTAATATCGTCATTTTGTCTGAAGGCTTCAGTCTTTGTATGTGGTTTCCTCATTTTTTCTGGCATTTCGAAGGGTAATGTTTACAAGAATCGTATCAATCCGCATTGGTCCGAGGACAATTCACATTTCTGGTACCGTAATGATTTAGCTAAGGGGCATCGTGAATTTGTTCTTGTTGATGTTAACAAGGGACATCGTCGCTTGGCCTTTGATCACGAAAAGNTAGCAGCNTCATTGGCTAAAATTACTCAGACTCAAGTAGAGGCTGGGAAACTTCCAATTGATGGGCTGAGTTTTGATCTAAATAAGAACAGAGTTACCTTTCGCGGCCTTGGACAGTCCTTTCTTTGTGATCTTTCAACCAATGAAATTACGAAATTAGAAAAACCTAAGGATGTAACCAAAGAGAAAGATCGGGAAAGGAAAAGCACAAAGAATCAACAAAAGGAAAGACCAAAGTCTTACAGGCCGAGCAGAGAAATTTCTCCTGACGGTAACTGGAGAGCCTTCGTGCGCGACCACAATATATTTATCCGTTCAATGAAAGGAGAGGAAGAGATCCAGCTAAGTAAGGACGGAAAANATGGAAACTCATACCAGGCACCTTACTGGTCTCCGAATTCAAAGAACCTTTTCGCTTTCCGTGTAGAACCGGCAGTCATAGGAGACGTTCATCTAATCGAATCATCTCCCAGNAACGGTGGCCGGGCAAATCTNCGTACTCGCCGATACGCATTGCCAGGGGATAANTTCACTGCACATGAACTGAATCAGTTTGATGTTGAGAAGAAAACACAAATAAAACCCGATGTCGGAATCATTGATTTCAGAGGTCCCCGACTAAGATGGACACTCGATGGCAGATACTTCAGGTATCAAAAAATTGATCGTGGTCATCAACGGTTCCGTATCATTGAAGTGGATACATTTACTGGAAAATTTCGAAATATAATTGATGAAGTTGCCGAGACTTTTATTTGGACTGAACATCCGAAGGATCTTGGAGTTCCCTTAGTCAACTGGCTTGATGAGACCAATGAAATTATTCATCTTTCAGAAAAGGACGGATGGCGGCACCTCTATCTGATTGATGTCAAGGAGGGTAAGACTAAGAACCAGATTACCAAGGGCAATTTTGTGATTCGTTATGTGGACAGAATTGATAAAGAGAAGAGACAGATTTGGTTCAGAGCTTCAGGGCGAAATCAGGGACAGGATCCTTATCTGATGCATTATTACCGGGTCAATTTTGACGGTTCAGGATTCACAGCACTGACTGAAGGTAATGGCTGGCATAACATCACATATTCCCCCGATCGAAAATATATTATTGATCAATATTCTCGTGTGGACATGGCACCGGTCCATGAATTGCGGCGCGTTTCAGACGGGANTCTGGTTTGCGAACTTGAAAAGTCAGATATTACTGAACTCGAGGAGACCGGTTGGGAGGCCCCTGAAGTTTTCAGAGCCAATGGACGCGATGGAAAAACTGGTATCTGGGGAATAGTGGCCANGCCCAAGGACTTTGATCCGAAAAAGAAATATCCGGTCATTGAGGACATGTATGCTGGACCTCATGATTCGTACGTTCCAAAACAATTCAGTGCGGGNAGGCGCTTTTCTTCATGGACCGATATGGGTTTTGTGGTAGTAAAAATTGATGGGATGGGAACTGCTAACCGGTCCAAGGCCTTCCATGATGTTTGTTGGCAAAATCTAAAAGATGCCGGTTTCCCTGACAGGATATTATGGCATAAGGCTTATGCTGAAAAGAACCCGTGGTATGATATTTCAAGGGTAGGTATCCATGGGGGCTCGGCCGGAGGTCAAAGCTCTACTGGGGCACTTCTCTTTCATCCTGAATTTTACAAGGTCGCCGTTTCTTCATGTGGATGCCATGATAATAGAATGGACAAGGCGTCNTGGAATGAGCAGTGGATGGGATATCCGGTCGGAAAACATTATTCAGAATCATCCAATATTGATAATGCCCATCGATTGCGAGGCCGGTTACTTTTAATAGTTGGTGAGTTGGATACGAATGTGCCCCCAGAGTCAACNCTTAGGCTCGCTGACGCATTGATTAAAGCGAACAAGGACTTTGATATGATTGTTGTTCCTAACGGAGGTCATGGAGGAGGTGGACGGCACGGGGACCGAAGGCGTAAGGATTTTTTCCGTAAGTATTTGCTGGGCATTGAGCCTCCCAATTACAACTTGGCTAATTAAAAAAGTTAAGTGGAAATTGTCATTAAAGATATAAGGGCTGAGGACCGTAGGTTTGACCTGTTAGATGGTGCCGGATCTGACGCCGTTCACAAAGATCCTCANTACGGTTACGGTGTCACTCGGCTCATTACTGCGGATCCACAATATTCTGGAACGGGCATTGCATATACTCTTGGTGGAGGAACTGATCTGGTAAGTTCAGCAATTAAATTACTTTCGGAGCCACTCATAGGTAAGGAAATTGAGGAGTTGATGTCTGAATTTGGTGCTTTTCAGCGTTCGATTGCCGANCATCATCAGGTCCGGTGGCTCGGCCCTCATAAGGGGGTAATTCATCTTGCCCTNTCTTCCATTACTAATGCCTGTTTTGATCTTTGGGCCAAGTCCCGTGGAGTGCCTCTATGGAAATTGCTTTTGGATCTTGAGCCTGATGAAATCATTAGACTAATAGATTTTTCTTATCTTGATGAGGTCCTCGCGCCTGATGAGGCTCTTGCCATATTAAAAGAGAGATTACCAACAAGAAAGGACAGGGAGGGACTACTCAATGAAGGATATCCGGGCTATGANACNTCCGTTGGATGGTTTGCATATAGCGATGAGCGCATCATGGAAAATGCCCGCAAAGCAATGGACCAGGGCTTTACNGCAATGAAGCTTAAAGTTGGTTCTCCCGAACCGGAGCGGGACATAAGAAGAGCTTCACTAGTACGTGAGGCAGTAGGTGATACTGCCAGAATCATGGTCGATGCGAATCAGGCATGGTCACTGCCGAGGGCCTTAGAAGTATGTGAGCAGCTCCAAAGAATGGATCCTTACTGGGTAGAGGAACCTACCCAACCGGATGATATTCTTGCTCACCGAAAAATAGCACAGGCGATTAGTCCGGTCCCCGTGGCCGTTGGTGAGGCAGTCAGTAACCGGGTCATCTGGAAAAATTTTCTTGAAGCTGAAGCGGTAGGTGTGGTTCAGGCCGATTGCACGAGGCTAGCAGGAATCAGTGAATACTTAGCAGTGTCAATTCTCTGCACCAAGTATCCGGTTAAGGTAATTCCTCATGTCGGAGACATGGGTCAGATTCATCATCATTTGGTCTTTTTTAATCATATTGCACTTGGGCATAAAAAATATTTTTTGGAGTATATTCCTCATCTGAGGGATTATTTTCGGTTCCCTGCCATTGTCAGGGACGGTGCATATCAGGCTCCTCAGGAGCCGGGTTCATCTACGGATCTTAATTCTGATTGACCCTCAAAAAATAGCTTCTGATAGATTGAGGAACACATCATTATCTTGAGGCTCTTGCAAAAAGTCTTCGAATTTTGTTATGTGGCTTTTACAAATAAGATAGCAGGTACTACCGCAGGATTTGCCATGAAGTAAATGACTGAATGGTGCGGGGAATGATTCAGTCCAATGTTCTTACACGATAAAAGATCTCTCCTGCTTCATTCTCTGGGGCCAGAAAGTCGTCCACGAATTCAGTTTTGTCTTTTTCCCCAATGACTCCGTCATCGAGCTCTTCCCATGTATGAAGATCATATGAAGCATCAACAGCATATTCCTCACCGGGTGAAGAGCTGAATTGAATAGTTGCGGCTCCGGTATCTGGATCACGAATTATCTTAATAATTTCAAAGGTCGCGGAATAAGTCACTATGAGTTGAGGCCGCAGTTCCTTATCTTTTGCTTCGCTACTGTGAAAAATGTGAGTTGTGTTGTCAGAGCCCTTCAATAGAATTCCCTCATTAGTAGTTTCTGGTGCCGGCTGATTCCAGTTCCAATCAGATGTCCAGCATGGATTTCCGCCCCTATCACGGAGACCCTGAATTGGACTTGAAATGGACCAATCATCGATCAGGCCATTGAGGTCACCATCAAACTCAATATCAAATTTGGTGTTTTCACTTGAATCTAAGTTATCGGTTACACCTAGTGCTTCATCATCATAGTCTATTCCCGGATCAGTTGGGCCTGCAGTTCCGCTGGCCCAACTAGGTTTTGATGATAATCCACCATAATCTGCAAGGTGGAACCATGTCACTTCGTGACGATTTCCTCCAAATACTGTGCCGCCGCAATTACCACCTTCACGCCAAGCCGAATTAGCAATGTCAAGTCTGTGTGCAGAGACGCTACCATTTTGGGGAGCATTTTTGCTGAAAAGTCTTAGAGTGACAGAATTAATTTGAAGGTATTTTTTTTTTAATGAGGAAACATCAAATCTGATCAGACCTATTCTTGTCTGCCCGTTGATTTCTATAGTCGCACAATTCCCGAAATTGGACATCCCCCCTGAAAAAGCGTTCCCGTTCCTGACAAAAGTATCATCAGTGCCCTGATAATCTGCATCATTTCTAAAGACTACCGTGATTGCTGTTGCTACCTGGTAGGCTGTAGAACAGATACAAACCAGGCAAAAAACTAATATTTTCCGCCATTTAAGGGATGTCATATCCAATTGGTTTATTTGAGTCTAGTCTAAAAAAGATTTCTTCATTTCATGAAGAAGTCATCAGACTATCGAATCATTTGGTCACTCTAATTTGCGAACTCGATAGAAAATTTCTTCGCCTTTTTTTTCAGGTGCTAGAAAATCATCGGTGAATTCAGTTTTGTCTTTGTTTCCAATTAGGCCATCATCAAGTTCATCCCAAGTGATCAGATCAGAGGAAGCATCGATTCCATAAACTGAACCGGCTGAAGAGGTAAATTCAATAGTCACGGATCCGGTATCTTGGTCTCGGATGATTTGAGTGATTTCAAAATTATTTGAATATGACGGATCAAAAAATACTCCTCCGAGTGCGTTAGCTTCCCATCTCTGATCCTGTTCACCTGATACAGTGAAAACATCTCCTGCATTACCGCTAATATCAAAGAAAACATAATCAACATCAGCGTCCCTCCATTCCTCGTCGGGTCCTACCGCGTCAACGAGGTCCGATTCGACTCCATCTGGTCCACTTACCTTAACTGATCTGGACGCTTCCCACAACAGTCCGGGAGGACCATCAGGAGTCGTGTCTGTGATGACTCCAAGGCGGAAACTGGCATCTTCAGTGAGAGTAATTTCAAAAAAATCATCGATCGTTCCTGTGGGTCCAGAGTTGGCCCAAAAATCGCCACAGACCCGGTCAGGAACATCACCTGGTCCGGTTTCAGCAACGTCATCAAATTTGGCCTGGTACTGCTCAGCACCGACACCCTCATAACCTTTTCCGAGGATTGTAATTTCAGCGTACGGAGGCTGTAACGTGTTGTTCTCATCTCCGTCAGGATACTGAGCGATGAGCCACCCATCCGTGCCATAGATGTTATCTTCGTCACCGAATGGTTTTTGGATATCCGAAGATCTCCACGCATCGTTCGTTTCTTCATCGACACCGACCGGTACAATTGTCGCGGACATCAATGACTGGTTTACAAAACAAAAAGTACCCAATAAAACTAAATACACTATGCGCAAATTACTCATATCCAATGAGTTGCATTTTAAATAGAGTGGGCTCTAAGGATCAAGGAGAAATTCTTCTCACTGGTCAGCTCTTTTTTCTCGGCTCATAACTGACAATGAGCTGGGGCCGTAATTCAGGGTTCTCAGCTTCACTGCTGTGAAAAACGTGAACTGTTCCATCTGATCCTTTCAAAAGAATGCCTTCGTTAGCTGTTTCTGCTGCTGGTTGTGCCCAGTTCCAGTCAGCTGTCCATGATGGGTTCCCTCCCCTATCACGTAGCTCGGGAATCGGCGATGCTAGGGCCCAATCATTGATAAGACCATTCAGATCACCATCAAAGACAATATCAAATTTGGCATTTTCTTTTGATTCTCTGTTGTCGGTCGAACCGAGTGCTTTTTCATCATAATCAACGCCTGCCGTTGAAGGGCCAGCCGTTCTACTTGCCCAGCTCGGTGGCGGCGATGGGAAACCGCCATAATCGACAAGATGAAACCATGTCACTTCATGGCGATTGCCTCCAATGACAGTGCCTCCACAATTACCTCCTTCTCGCCAGGCAGAGTTTGCAATGTTGAGCCTGTGTGCAGAAACCTTACCGCTCTTGGGAGCATTCTTGCTGAATAGTCTGAGGGTAACAGTATTGATTTTAATATATTTTTTAAACAGAGATGATACATCGAACCGAATGAGCCCCAATCTTGTCTGTTCGTTTATTTCAATAGTTGGGCATCTTCCGAAATTTGACATTCCTCCGGAAAAGCTACTGCCTTTTCTCACAAAGGTATCATCTGTCCCTTTGTATTTTGCGTCATTTTTAAAGACTGCTGTGATTGTGGATTCATTTGCAATCGCTTCTGAACAAAAAAGAACTAGGAAAATTAAAGATGAATTCAATAACTTAAAGATTTTCATGCCAATGTGTTTGATTAAATCTTTAGGATTTCAGAAAGCTCTCACTCAAGATGACTTCTCTTATCAGTGACTTGATTTTGAAATCTTCTTTTTCCGTTTTTTCGAGAATACGATCGATAATTAGTGAATCGGAGGGACTAAGTTCCCTCGCAAGCGAGAACCTCATCAGGTGGCCTA
Source organism: Verrucomicrobiales bacterium (assembly GCA_002708885.1). Lineage (GTDB taxonomy): Bacteria > Verrucomicrobiota > Verrucomicrobiia > Verrucomicrobiales > DEV007 > EC70. The sequence goes on from PAPL01000055.1 coordinate 63,502, forward strand.
TGAATGCTTTTGCTATGCGCTTATTTTCCTTCGAAAGGGATTCCTTAAATTCGACAATGCTTTTAAAATCGTGTTTTCGAACCAATTTGCCGCTCATATCAACATCGCGACCATTCTCGTACTTGTCTCTCCATCTCCCAGTGATATCGAAATTTTCCAGTGCGAACCCTAGCGGATCTATTCTTGAATGACAGCCGGCACAGTCGGGATTTTCCCTGTGCTTCGCAAAAGTTTCTCTGATAGTCATGTTTTTTTCGTTTTCCTCTTCTTTGAGTGGCGGCACATCATTGGGGGGAGGAGGTGGAGGATCATTAAATACTACGCCAAGGACCCAGGCCCCACGTGCCACCGGGTGCGTCCTTTTCGGTCCTGAGGTCATGCTTAACATTGCTGCGTTTGTGATGATCCCGCCATAGCGTGGATCTGAGTTGGCAACTCTATTGAATGTTTGCGAGTACAATTTCTTACGAATTTCATCATCGTAACGGCGTTGAATTTCCTGACGCGCTTTATTTGGATCTGCATTCTGAGGGATTTTCTTCAATGCATTTTCGGATTCACTGATAATCTTATTTAATGAGATCCTTTTCTCTTTTTGTTCATCAGTCAGCGCAACTAGCAATTGTTTTTCAGAGACGAATAAATTCAGTCCACTACTTGAAGCGGCAATTTCCTCTGCACTAAGGGCCCTGTCATAAAAACGGGCTCTGGCCAGTGTAACGTCCAGACGCCTGTTTCCACCTGCTGGCAAGTGACGCGTACCAAAGATCACTGAGCTCTGATTCTTAGGAAACTTGGCCGAACCTTTTTTAAATGGTTTACCATATGGCTGACCGTTCCGATAAAGAGATGTTGTTCCATCTTCCTTGTAAACCATGGCAAGATGAAGCCGTTCGTTTGCATTTTTCTCAGGAAAAGAATCAGGAAAATCAAGTGTGCGTGCAAAACCGTTACTGCCCGATATCCAGTGCCTGTTCTTTCTTTCACCAATGACAATAGTATCAAAGAAATCGCCGGGTCCCTGAATTCCCATGAGTCCGCCTCCTCTCATATCTATGTTATGAACTTTGCACCAGACCTCTAGGGTCTTCGCTCCGAGGTCCATTGGCAGGCCTTTACTTTGAAGGTAAGCACCGCCTTGGAGTATCGCAGCTCCTCCATCAAATTTTATTTTCCCATGATTTTTCAGATCGAGTGACCCAATTGAGTCCTTGAGGTCACCATTAAATTCCCAAGCCGCAAAGGGCATTAAATCTATGGGCTTCTGTGTTCCTGCGAGTTGTCTCCTCTTTTTTAATATCCTGTCCTTTATGGGTTTAATAAGGGCTTCAAGATCGTTCTGGGCAACAGTGATTTTGTCCGATAATTGCTTTCTTTGAAGGTCTTTATTCTTGTTCTCTTCAATGATCAACGAGGCATCAAAGCTGGGAGGCTTGAGATCTGATTCGTACCAGGTTTTAAGAAATTCACTGCGGTAACTGAAATTTGGAGAAATGAGCTCAAATACCGGTCTGTTTTCAACAAAAACAGTGTCGAATAAAAGTAGTGGCTCGAGGACCATTTGAAGGCTGGCCGGATTATTTTTATCTATGCTAAATAGCCTTGCCTTGCCCGGGTCAGGCGTCGCAGCCAATGCATTTTCCAGTTGCATCCATTGCGAAGGAAAAGTGTCGAGGAATCGCTCAATCTTGGGACTTTTGAACATATAGTCCACTGCTTCTATTATTGAGTCTTGGCTTTGCAATTTTCCTTCATCTGCAAGTTTTAAAAGTGCATCATCTGGTCCACTTGCCCACAAAAAGAACGAAAGGTTAGAAGCGATTACGAAAGGGTCTTTCTGATCACTATGATGTCCATAGCGGAAAAGAAATTTTGGTGAGGAGAGGACCGCTGAAGCTGTCTTTTTCATCGCATCAGTGAACGATGATCCGGCATTTATTTTTTTGAGTCCGTAATTAGAATATCTGTCTAGTGTTTGTTGGTCAATTGGGCCTCTGAATGCTCTCCTCATGAATGGGCCGAGGCGATTTTTTATTTCATCTAGAAGATTGCCATTGGCTTCGGGGGCTTTGAAAAATTCGTTCCATATCGCTACAGAACCTTCGTTGAAATCCGGACTCTCTAAGATAGATACGCTGAGTTTAAGAAATGAATCAAGTAGTAGTGGCGATAATGTTAGCTGATTTGCCTGATTATCAAAACCGTGCTCCGCGCGTAGGTCCTGTGGAAATGGATCCACATTTTTCATTCCACCCTCTTTGCGCAGAGACAGGCAGGAAACATTGACCGTGTCGGGTACCCTTTCATTGAGAATGTAATTGTCATGCCTAGTCATCAGTTTTTCCTGAATATTAAAGACATTATTGTTCAGTCCGAACAGGTCCCTGATTGTATTATTGTACTGGAACCGGTTAAGCCTTCGAAGATAAGAACCTTCCTTTTTAGCGCCAGCTGTTGAGGCCCTGAGAATATCTTTAAGAGAGCTGACTAGTCTTGTCCTATCAGCGTCGGTTAGGGCCGGTTCATCTTCAGGCGGCATGTCCATAGCATCTACCACTTCGATCATTTCTTTGATCATCTCGGGTTTGCCCATGAACTGTTCAAGGCTTTGTATTTCCTTAAGGTTGACTTTGCCTTTTACCTTCTTATCTCCGTGGCACTTGGTGCAGTTTTGCGTGAACAGGGGTTTAAGAAATGAATCGAATTCATTTGCTTGAACATGAGTGATGACCATCAAAGAGATGACAGGCACCAGGAGGCCCCTGATTATGCATTTGTCTCTTTGCATTGGGAAATTAATCTTATGTCCAGAGATCAGAGATGACACCCGAACTGTCAGCGAACGCATCCATTTCAACTCCCATGAGTTTTGCCAGTGATAACCACATATTGGAATTCAGCGTTCCACTCTTGCACTGAATGAATCTTCCTTGCTTAATTTGTCCCTGACCCTTTCCGGCAACTATGAATGGAAGATCAAAGAACTGGTGAGTTGCTCCATCTCCCAAGGCAGCGCCATAAGTGACTATCGAGTTGTCCAGCATGGAACTGCCATCAGATTCTTTGAGTTCTTTCATCCTCGATAGGAGATAAGCATACTGTTCCATATGAAAAATATCGATCTTCTGTAATTCTTTCCAACCATTACCTTTTTGATTGTGAGTCATGTTGTGGTGCTGGACTGGTTTATCAAAAACACCTTCATATAATAAGGTCGCGTCCCATCTCTCTGGCCCTATCATGAAAGTACTGATATTTGTAATACCCATTTGAAAGGCCAGAAGCATCAGGTCGGCCTGAAGTTTAATGTACTCGCCTCTGGGTAGTATCTGATCCTTTGGAATACGGATATCCGCATCCGAAATCATTTTCTTTTGTTTGGCGATCCGGATCTCAACGTTTCTGATCATTTCCATGAATTCACCGAGAGTTTCCTTATCTTCACGTCCGAGCTTTCTCGACAGAGATTTAGCATCCTCAAGGACAAGATCAGTGATCTCAGTTAGGTGGGTCTGGTAAGAGTCTGCCATGAAGAGCCGCTCATAGAGTTTTTGGGGGTCTTTGATTGAAGGGGCAATTTTATCAGGACCGTACCAGGAAATGTTGTTAAAGTAGATGCCCTCTTTTGGCTTAGTGAATCCATTACAACTAATTTCGAGTGTTTTGAAAACACTTGATTGGCCAACATGATCACCAATGACCTGATCGAGGCTCCTGCCGTTTGGATATCTCATACCCTTTTCCGCAGCCTGCACCGGCGACACACTGGTCAGGTAACATGAGGCTCCTTGAGCATGCACGTCCTGACCATTTTTAAATGTTCGGTCCATTCCTGTCACTAGAGTCACGTCCTTCGTGTGCTTCTTGAGCGGTTGCATGGTCGAGGTTAACTCGAGTGGATAGATTCCTGGATTATTTTCTTTTCGAACGTTGTTCTTAGTCTTATCAGCATTAAAGCCACCAACAAAACCGGGCAAGGTTGCTTCCTCTTCACCAGGGAAGAAACCTCTCCGCACGATCCCGTTTGGGATATACATCATGACAAGTTTCTTTGATGGTTTCGTCCATTCTTTCTTTGCACTGGCAAGTGAAGGCATGAAAGGCAGAGTAAGGACAGCTCCGTTAACTTTGAGGAATCTTCTTCTGGATAAATTCATTAAATTTAATATGTCCGTTAGTTTGATAATTTAACACTTTTTTGGCTCAGGGGCCAAATATAAATACTAACATTAATGTCAGAGAGTGAATATCCAATCGGTTAAGGCGTCACTGTAATAGATTAAAAATATATAAAGGAAAGCAAAAGACAAGAATGGCCACAAAATAATCGAGCTTAGATAGCCTTAAAACCGATACCCTTTTTTCTTTTCATATGGTATCAGCGCCTCCTTTTCTGCCCTTGCCTTTGCAGTGAATTGTTCCATGAATTTTTCAAGATCCTCTGGAGATTTACG
>PAPL01000056.1 GCA_002708885.1 Verrucomicrobiales bacterium
AGCGGATAGCTGATCCTTCGATTAGAACAGGTTCAAAGGCCTGTATAGATAATCTGTGCAATGTAGGTGCACGATTGAGCATTACCGGGTGACCTTTTGTGACCTCTTCAAGTATATCCCAAACTTCAGGAGTTTTACGTTCGATCATCTTCTTTGCAGACCGAACAGTATGCACATATCCTAGTTCCTTTAGCCGTCTTATGATAAAAGGCTCAAATAATACGAGAGCCATCTTTTTAGGCAATCCGCATTGATGAAGTTGTAATTCAGGACCAATGACAATGACTGATCGACCGGAATAATCAACACGCTTTCCTAATAAGTTCTGACGGAACCTTCCACCCTTTCCCTTTAACATATCAGAAAGAGATTTCAGAGCTCGGTTACCAGCTCCAGTCACCGCACGGCCGTGCCTTCCATTATCAAAAAGCGCATCCACTGCTTCTTGTAGCATGCGTTTTTCGTTACGAATAATTACTTCGGGTGTTTTCAGCTGAAGCAAATTCTTGAGACGATTGTTCCTGTTGATTACTCTGCGGTATAAATCATTAAGATCTGAAGTAGCAAACCTACCCCCTTCCAAAGGAACTAATGGTCTTAAATCAGGGGGTATGACCGGCAACACTTCAAGGATCATCCACTCAGGACGTGTATGACTATTGGCAAATCCCTGAGCAAGTTTGAGTCTTTTGGATAACTTTTTACGGACCTGCTTTGAACGCGTTTTTGTCATCGCATCCTCTAACTCCTCCACTAGAGCAATAAGATCAATACCAGCAAGTAAATCACGAACTGCTTCTGCCCCCATACCGGCACGGAAACTATCCTCCCCAAATTCCTCCTCGGCTTCTCGTAATTCCTGTTCTGTAAGCAACTGCGCAAGCTCCAAGGGAGTATTACCAGGATCAGTGACAATATAATCTTCGTAATAGATCACCCTTTCCAACATACGTGCACTCATGTCCAACATGAGGCCAATGCGGGAAGGCATGCACTTATAAAACCAAATGTGGCTTACAGGCACAGCGAGTTCGATGTGACCTTGTCGTTCACGACGGACGCGTGACAAAGTAACCTCAACACCACAACGATCACAAATTACCCCTTTATGCTTAATTCTCTTATATTTTCCACAAGCACATTCCCAGTCTTTAGTGGGTCCGAAAATTCGTTCACAGAAAAGTCCTCCCTTTTCAGGTTTAAAGGTTCTGTAGTTGATAGTTTCAGGATTTTTCACTTCACCGAAACTCCAACTGCGAATTGTATCAGCAGCGGCAACGGTAATATTTACCTGGTCAAAACCAGTTTCTTTTTTATCAGCTCCAAAAAGCTCTTGGATATTGGACTCTACGCTCATAATATTTTTGGCAGTCTTAGATCTTTATAAACTCTGTATTCAACTTTTCTCTAGCTCTTATGCACTGGTTCTGGACTCATCCGTAATAGAAGGAGCACTATCACCGACTTTGACGTCAAGACACAGGCTACGCATTTCTTTAATTAAGACATTAAATGATTCGGGAGTCCCAGCTTCAAGACTGTTGTCTCCCTTAACAATGGATTCATAAATCCTTGTTCTTCCCTGAACATCATCTGACTTGACCGTCAACAATTCCTGCAAGGTATATGCAGCACCATAAGCTTCCAGTGCCCATACCTCCATTTCCCCAAAACGCTGGCCACCATACTGAGCCTTTCCTCCCAAGGGTTGCTGAGTAACAAGCGAATATGGACCAACGGCACGGGCATGAATCTTATCCGCCACTAGATGGCCAAGTTTAAGCATATAAATATACCCTACAACCACTTCTTGGTGAAAGGGATCACCCGTAAGACCATCATAAAGTTGTGATTTTCCATTCAGCCCAATCCAATTAAAACCTTCAGTGGACTTAGCCTCCTTGAGGTATTCAATTATTTTAGTTTCAGGTATGCCATCAAAGATTGGAGTAGCAACATTGAATCCTAAGGCCTTCGCAGCAACACCCAAATGTGTCTCCAGGACCTGCCCCACATTCATTCGAGAAGGCACACCTAATGGATTCAAGCAAATGTCAACGGGAGTTCCATCATCAAGGAATGGCATGTCTTCTTCAGGAACAATCTTAGCAACCACTCCCTTGTTTCCATGTCGTCCTGCCATCTTATCGCCAACAGATAATTTACGTTTGCTGGCAACATAGACCCTGACAGATTTAATGATTCCTGGATCAACCTCGTCACCGCTTTCCATACGGTCAAGGGACCTTTCACGTTCCGAATCAATATCACCAAACTTGGGCGCAAAACTTGCAATGATATCCATGATCTTATTCCTTATAGGGGAAGGATCTATTTCAATCGAAGCATGGGCTGCTGCTAGCTTTCTGAGCAGCGTTTTTGTTATTTTGCGGTTAGCTGGAATTATAAGCTCACCAGATTTACTATCCACAACATCTAAAGGGATTTTTTCACCCAAAAGAATATCAGACAATTTCTCTGTAAGTTGATCAGTTAATTCATCACGTTTTTTCTTATGGTCTGTGTCAATACTCTTGAGCTGTTTCTTGATTTCAGCCTCAGACAATTGCTCCTTCTCTGCGACATTACGTGAAGAAACTCTAACATCCATTACAATACCAGTGCAACCTGAAGGAACCCTCAATGAAGTATCCTTAACGTCAGCTGCCTTTTCGCCAAAAATCGCACGCAATAACCGCTCTTCAGGTGCCAGTTCAGTTTCACTCTTCGGAGTAATCTTACCAACAAGAATATCTCCAGGCTTAACTTCGGCTCCAATACGAATCACTCCATCAGGTCCAAGATCAGACAAAGCTTCCTCGCCTACATTAGGTATATCCCTAGTGATCTCTTCCGGGCCCAGCTTCGTATCTCGAGCGCCCACATCAAAATTAGATATATGTATTGATGTATAGACATCATCTTTCACGACTCTTTCTGATATCGTGATTGCGTCCTCAAAATTATAACCATTCCAAGGCATGAAAGCGACAAGAACATTTTTACCCAAAGCAAGTTCACCATTTTGAGTACAAGGACCATCAGCTAACACATCACCTTCTTTAACTTTCTGACCTTTTGTAACTATCGGCCTTTGATTGATACAAGTACCAGAATTAGAACGCATAAATTTGCGTAAAGGATAAATATAGATTCCTTTATTCGGATCACTTTTTAACTTACGGGGATCTGATAAAAATTTCTGATCCGAAACATGCAATTCACCGTCAGAAGTCACAACAATCATTTCAGCTGTTGCCGCGGCAACTATTCCCGGCCCCTCGGAAACCACTACAGCCCGTGAATCTCGGGCAGCCTTACCTTCCATTCCGGTTCCTACTAATGGCGACTCTGAGCAAAGCAGGGGAACACCTTGGCGTTGCATGTTAGACCCCATCAACGCTCTGTTAGCATCATCATGTTCAAGGAATGGAATTAGAGATGCCGCAATTGAAACCAATTGTTTAGGAGAAACGTCCATGAGTGAAGCTTCNTTAGGATCAATCTCAAGAAAATCCCCCCTATAACGAGCAGTGATCCGATCAGATGTGAANTGGCCTGTGTCATCTAATGGGTTATTAGCTTGTGCTATAACTTCATTCTCCTCNTGNTCCGCTGTTAGATATGCAATGTCCTTAGTTACCTTGCCGTTTTTAATTTTGCGATAAGGCGTTTCTATAAATCCAAATTCATTGATTCGTGCAAAAGTACTCATCGAATTAATCAAACCAATGTTTGGTCCTTCGGGAGTCTCAATAGGACAAATTCTACCATAATGAGATGGGTGAACATCTCGGACTTCGAAACCTGCACGGTCCCTATTTAGACCACCAGGGCCCAGAGCAGACAAACGTCTTTTGTGAGTTAGCTCAGCTAAAGGATTTGTCTGGTCCATGAATTGACTTAATTGGGAACGACCGAAGAANTCCCTTACAACAGCCGATAGGGCCTTTGGATTAATCAATTTTTGAGGTGTCATACCATCCAAATTGACATCGAACAAAGTCATACGTTCTTTAACCAAACGCTCAGTACGCGCAAGACCCACTCTGCATTGATTGGAAAGTAATTCCCCTACCGCACGTACGCGTCGAGAACCAAGGTGATCAATATCATCTGTTATTCCTTCCCCTTTTTTAAGGTTAAGTAAATATCTCATTGCCACAACAAAGTCCTCGGATGTAAGAATTCTTTCTCCCTCATCAACTTTGAGTCGTAGCTTTTGATTGATTTTATATCTACCGACTCTGGTAAGGTCATATTTTTTAGGATCAAAGAAAAGCCGCTTAAGAAGTGCCTTCGAATTAGTTGTGGTTGGAGGATCTCCNGGGCGCAAGCGACGGTAAATATCTTTAAGCGCTTCCTCNTCATCATTGGCCGGATCCTTTCTCAATGATTTTACTAAAATATCNTCATCCTTAGTATCGATCACTTCAAGACTCTTATGCCCCAACTCGATTAACTGGTGAACCACACCGATAGTGAGAGGCTCATATGCCTTCGCAACAATGACCTCTCCATCAATAACATCTTCCATAGGCGTTTTGGTTGAGAGGCTTTCCTCATCCATCTTTGCCGTAAGCTTTAATTTTTCTACCTCATAAAAAAGTTTACAGATATCTGAATCTTTCTCGAATCCAAGAGTACGAAGAAATGTCGTGGCAAGGAACTTTCTTCTGCGTCGACGACGGTCCAAATAAACATAAAGTAAATCATTGGTATCAAATTGAACTTCTAGCCATGAACCTCTATCAGGTATTATCCGGAAACTATGNAGGGTCTTACCATTCAGGTGAAGGCTCGTCTCAAAACAAACACCAGGAGAACGGTGTAATTGGGAAACCACGACTCGCTCTGCTCCATTGATAACAAAAGTGCCTCGGGCAGTCATTAGAGGCAGTTCACCCATATANACTTTTTCCTCTTTTGTCCCATCCTCATCCTTTAAGCGAAAAGTAACATAAAGAGGAGCACTATAAGTCTCAGTATCACGAANTGCCTCAAGGGCTGTCAGTTTTGGCTTNCCAACATCATATGATACAAAATCCAAAGTTACCTTATCATCGTACGAATCAATTGGGAAAACCTCNTTGAATACNGCTTGTAATCCTACTTGCTTACGCTTACTAGGCGCAACATCCTGTTGAAGGAAGTCNGCATAAGACTGGATCTGGATTCCAATGAGATTCGGAGCCTCAAGGACTTCATCAATATTTCCGAAATGTTTGCGTATTCTTTCAGACATAGTTTTGTTTGGTTTGCTATGGGCTAGGCAGAAAATCCTCATANACTGATTGTCTATGAGNAAAAAATTGTGAGGGCTGCGNTGATCCTTCGTTTANACAACAAAAGACCGGTCCGTCTTGACGGTATTTCCGGCTCTTTAAAATGATTGAGTATGTCGGTCGGTCAGTTCCGTTCCTTAAGGAATAGTGCAGCAAAATAAATTAGGCTTGGTTTTGAGTCAGATCCTCGATTTTATATTTAGTAAAAATTGTGCAAAATAGCACAGCTAAGCACCGAAAGTGCTTAGCTGTGCTCTGTGATTAGTTACAAAGTGAATAACACTAAATCTTATTAAGTAATTATTTAACTTCGACCTCTGCNCCGGCAGCTTCGAGTTTAGTCTTAATTTCTTCTGCTTCCTCCTTTGAGCATGCTTCCTTAATTGGAGATGGAGCCCCGTCAACAAGCTTCTTGGCATCAGCAAGTCCAAGGCCACTAACAGCGCCACGAACCTCTTTAATGACAGCAATTTTATTGCCACCTGCATTAGTCAATATTACATCGAATTCAGTCTTCTCTTCAGCNGCTTCTCCNCCGCCTGCAGCTGGCGCTNCAGCAGCNGCCGCTACAGGAGCAGCAGCACTCACTCCCCACTTCTCTTCGAGAGCTTTCACAAGGTCAGCAACTTCAAGGACACTTAGTCCGCTTAGGTCTTCAGTTAATTTTTCAATATCAGCCATTTTCTTTTACGGTGTCGTCGCGTTTCAGAGCCCTGAATCATTTCAATGCGACAGCCGCCGCACCGACAAGGAACCGTGGTTTATATTGTTTAGTTTTTAGTTTTTAGTTTTTAGTTTTTAGTTTTGTCCTTGGCATTAAATAAATATGCCAAGAATAATTTTTATTATTAGCCCTGCTCTTCCTTGGCTTTAAGTATCCGAGCAAGAGATGATGCCGGTTCATTAAGGATCCTTACAAAAGTGCTAGCAGGTGATTGTAATGTTCCAAGGAACTGCGCCCTCAATACATCCATCGGTGGTAATGATGCTAAAGCATTTAATTCATCCGGACTTAAGAGATTGCCGTCCATGACTCCAGCACGCATTTCAGGCTTCTCATTTTCTTTCTTATAATCTTTCAGAACCTTAGCAACTGCACATATGTCCTGATCACCGGTCACAAGAGCTGTTTGGCCCGTTAAAAATTCATTGATTCCTTCAGGATAATCCGCAGCTACCGATGCACGCTTGGCATACGAATTCTTAGTTACGTGAGCAGTAGAGTTTGTCTCACTGAGACGCACACGCAAATCTTCAAGCTGTGCCACTGTCAATGCCTTGTAATCAATAACAATCATGAATGGAGATGCGTTAAGCTTCTCTATAAGATCGTTAATAATATTCTCTTTGATCGCTTTCATTGTAATCTTTAATTTTTAATTAACNTTTCTTATTTCTCATAAACATCTGTTCCAAGAGATATGCCAGGTGACACAGTAGCCGATAGGGTAGCTCCACAAATATAAATTCCCTTAGTTGAAGCCGGCCTTGCTTGTCTAATTGCATTCATTACAGCATCACCATTATCAGCAAGCTGATCAGCCGAAAATGAAACCTTGCCAATCGGGGCNGCCACACCACCGTTCCTATCCAATTTAAAGTCAATGCGTCCGGCCTTCACTGCATTGACTGCTGAAGCGGTATCATCAGTGACGGTCCCAGTCTTAGGATTAGGCATTAATCCACGAGGTCCGAGAAAACGTCCGAGTTTCCTGACTTCGGCCATAGCCTCTGGTGTAGCAACAGCAACATCAAAATCTTGAAATCCCCCTTGGATTTTTTTTATCATATCTTCAAAACCAACGTGCTCAGCTCCGGCATTCTTTGCAGCTGTGGCTGCTTCACCTTGAGCAAAAACCAAGACTCTGACTTGCTTTCCTGATCCATGAGGTAAAGGGCATGTACCGCGAACCATTTGATCAGATTGCTTAGCATCAACTCCAAGACGGACAGAAATCGAAACTGTCTCGTCATACTTGGCTGGAGGAAATTTCTTAAGTATATCAATAGCTTCAGTCAGAGTATAATTTTTATCCTCTTCAAACATTTCCGCGGCTTGGCGGTATCTTTTACTTCTTTTTTTTGCCATCTTTATTTCGCAGTATTAACGGATGCTTTACACCCTCCNGCAGTGTGTTGTTTATATTAATTAATTCTCAATAATTACATACCTTCAATCTCGATTCCCATTTGACGGGCACTTCCTGCAATGATACGNGCGGCCGCTTCATCATCCTCGGTATTCAAGTCAGGTTTTTTAATTTTCACAATCTCCATGACTTGAGCTTTAGTAATTGTAGCTACTTTTTCTTTGTGTGGCTCACCTGANCCTGATGCAATTTTTGCTGCCTTTTTAAGCAACGCGGATGCCGGCGGCTGCTTACAGACAAAACTAAAACTTTTATCTTTATATATTGTGATAACAACTGGTAGAACATCTCCAGCCTGAGCNTGAGTCTTTGCATTAAAATCCTTGCAGAACTCCATAATATTTAGTCCAGCCTGTCCCAACGCTGGCCCTACAGGAGGTGATGGNTTCGCTTGACCTGCGGGGATCTGAAGCTTCAAGGTTCCGGTTACTTCTTTAGCCATGGTATTAAANTTTAATGATTAGTTCTGGTGTTTATTACTCTTCTTTTTCGATTTGCCAGTGCTCCAACTCAACAGGAGTCGGACGACCAAATACGGTCACTGAAACTAATAAAGTGCCTTTTTCATGATCTATTTCCTCTATGACTCCGGGCTGACTTTCGAAAGGACCATCGGAAACTTTAATAGTTTCCCCAACATCAAATGCAATCCTCGGCTTGATGCTTTCTTCGCGTTCTTTTATCTGTGCCAGCATGCTTTCAACTTCGCGAGGACGCATAGGAATCGGGTTATTCTTTGTACCAGCAAAACCAATTACTCCATGCGTTTCCTGTACAAAATACCAACTACGGTCAACCAAACCNCCCTCATCATTCAGCAAATGCATNTTTACAATAAGGTAACCGGGAAAGAACTTTCTCTTTGATTCTGAGCGCTTGCCTTTCTTTACTTCTGAAACCCGTTCAGTTGGAACCAAAACTTCGAAAATTACATCCCCCATTTCCTCNGACTCNATCCGTCGCTCAAAACTATTGCGAACTTTGTTTTCCTGACCAGATAATACGTGAACCACGTACCATTGGTCTTTTGGTGCAGGAATTAAAGGCATCTTTGTNTAATNAATTATTAAGNGTTANCGTAAAACGAAATNCCAANGCTCTACCAATTAGTAAGTAGCTTGATGATATTNAATAAAATCAAATCCCAAAGACTCACAAAAGCACCCAAAAGCATCATCGCNATAAATACCACTACGGTAGAATCGGTAAGCTCCTTNAAACGCTTAAAGCCCTTCTCTCCCTTGTTNTTNGGAATCCAGGGCCAACTAGCTTTCTGAAGCTCAGATCTAACTTCTCCAAAATATCTTGTTAGACTTTTCATTTCTTCANTTNAGGNATTTTAANTATAGAGACTCTTGGCAGGGTAGGAGGGATTCGAACCCCCGACACCCGGTTTTGGAGACCGGTGCTCTAACCAGGCTGAGCTACTACCCTCTTGGAGTTTATATGTTGTGTTTTTCTTTATTAAACTCGCTTCTGAGGACTTCTCTTTTTTACGGCGTAGCCGGATCCCATTCGAGCTAATAATGCCCGACAAGATCCGGCTAACCTAAATTCGTTTAGTTGAGGTTTAAATCTTAATCAAGAATGTCAGCAACACGGCCAGCTCCAACGGTCCGACCACCTTCACGAATCGCGAAACGGATCGTTTTCTCCATCGCGATCGGAGTAATAAGATCAACTTCCATAGTCACATTGTCACCAGGCATAACCATTTCAACACCGTCAGGCAACTTGATGGTACCAGTCACATCAGTTGTTCTGAAATAGAATTGAGGTCTGTAATTACTAAAGAAAGGTGTATGACGACCTCCCTCATCTTTACTCAATACATAAACTTCAGAAGTGAATTTCTTGTGTGGTGTAATTGTACCTGGCTTTGCAATGACCTGACCACGCTCGATATCTTCTTTTTTCGTTCCTCTCAGAAGAATACCAACGTTATCACCTGCCTCACCACGGTCTAACAACTTACGGAACATCTCAATGTCAGTCACAGTTGTTGTCTGTGTTTCGCGGATTCCCACAATTTCAACTTCTTCCATCTTATTGACCACTCCTCGCTCTACACGACCAGTGGCAACAGTTCCTCGACCTTCAATTGAAAAGACGTCCTCAATTGGCATAAGGAAATCCTGATCTACTGGACGCTCAGGCTTCGGAATATAGTCATCCACTGCAGCCATGAGTTTCATAATGTTATCTTGTTGCTCACCGTCTCCTTCCAGAGCCTTCAGCGCTGAACCTTTAACAATTGGAATATCATCACCTGGGAATTCGTACTGGCTTAGCAGTTCACGAATTTCCATCTCAACCAGATCCAACAATTCTGCATCATCAACCTGATCAGTTTTGTTTAAGAAAACTACAATTGCAGGAACTCCGACCTGACGAGCCAGTAAGATGTGCTCTCTAGTTTGCGGCATTGGCCCATCTGCAGCGGAACAAACCAAAATAGCTCCGTCCATCTGCGCTGCTCCTGTGATCATATTTTTCACATAGTCAGCATGGCCCGGGCAATCAACGTGAGCATAGTGCCTATTCTCAGTCTCATACTCTACGTGAGCTGTTGAAATTGTAATGCCTCGCTCTTTCTCTTCTGGAGCAGCATCAATCTCATCATAATTTTTCTTCTCAGCCAAACCTTTGTCCGCCAGGGTGTGGCAGATAGCAGCGGTGAGCGTAGTCTTCCCGTGGTCAACGTGTCCGATTGTTCCAATATTGACGTGGGGCTTATTTCTTTCGAATGCTTCTTTGGCCATGTCTTTGTGAGTAGTAAGTCCAATAAAAAATTAGGACTAGGGTCTTAGTTGGTTTTGAATTTCCTTACAAATTGTCTGCAAAGTATTTTTGAGCTCGCAATCTGTAATTCTTGTTAGTTTCTTTTTAAGTTTAGTTGCCGATGAATCGACTATTTATTATTTATCACTTTCTGCGTGGAGCTCATGACGGGATTTGAACCCGTGACCTCTTCCTTACCAAGGAAGTGCTCTACCCCTGAGCTACATGAGCGCATCCATTGTCTAATTACCTTATGAGCATTAAACTCGGCAGGTGACCAAACATGAAACACTCACGCAGTCCGCAGAAGTTGTAAGATTTCCACCCCAGATGGTCCTTCATTATGAACCAAACTGGAAAGAAAACACGTACCACCCCTGCGAAAAAGTGGAGCGAAATCTATCAAATCGGCTGTTAGTGTCAAAAAAATTTTAAGATTTTCGGCAAATAAGGGTAAATAGCTTCTTAAGATGTTCATTTCGAGTCAATTACGAGGTAATTTCAGATGCAGAGAAAGTAAGCAAAACTAAGTCATATTTGCTTATACAAACAAAAAGAAGCTTCAATTATTAAATTTTTCTGCAATACGCTCAATTCCTACAGTTTTTCCGGTACTTGAATCAATGTCCAAAAGGACCCCCCTGATATCGACTTCACCTTTTGCTACTGGCATAGCTCTTGGCGTTGAGGTGCACATCCGTTCTAAAATTGGTTCTATTTGCCTTCCTAATATTGATTCTGATGGACCACACATGCCGGCATCACACAAAAATCCCGTTCCACCGGGAAAAATTTGTTCATCTGCTGTTTGGACATGCGTGTGAGTGCCTACTACAGCTGAAACCCTCCCATCCAGATAGCGGCCCGTAGCTATAGTCTCACTAGTCGCCTCAGCATGAAAATCAACAAAAACCATTCTGACATCTGTATCTTTACGAATCAGTTCCAGTTCTGCATCAATCGCAAGTAATGGATTCTCTAGAGGTGGATTCATAAATGTTCTTCCTTGAGCATTCAATACCGCAACGGAACCTTTATCGGTCTCAAGCACCACGCTGCCCTGACCGATTGTGTTCGAAGGGTAATTGAGAGGCCTCAGCAATCGTGGTTCCGTAGGCAAATAATCAATGATCTCTTTTTGATCCCAAATATGATCACCAGTTGTAATGACAGTTGCGCCAGCCCTAAGAAGGCCAATCGCAATCTTCGGAGTAATGCCTCTTCCTCCGGCCGCATTCTCTCCATTGACTACAGTGAAATCGACTCCGCGGGATTCACGAATCTTAGGTAAAAAATCTCCAACAGCTTTGCGCCCAGGCTCGCCAACAACATCTCCTAAAAAAAGGAGCCTTAAATTATTAGTGTGTGGTAGTTCGTTCAAGTCCTTATGCTAATTGGAAATTAGTAAGGCTCAACCACATATTGTCATAAGTATCAATTTACGTTTAAATTAATTTCTTATTATAGATGTCACAAAAAGAGCCGTTCCCGATCAAACCCATTATATTTTGGGTTAGTGTCATAATTATATCAGTACTCTTAATCATTGTTACTTTTAAGCCTCCGAAAAAGATTACTGAAGAAGCTGAAATTAATACTGATCAGCTTCGCATGCGTAATAACCTCAGCACCTTAGCCATTGACCCGGACTGGAATGAACTAGAGAAATATCAAAAAAAAATTACAAAGGAACGATTCCTAGAGGAATTGGAAAATATTTATTCTGAAAAAGACGCTTGGAAGTTAGCAGTAAGAGTTCACTCAGATTATGCCGATATCCGTGCCAAAGGTAATAAAATCCTCAGGCTGTACTTTGGGCCGTCCGACCATGTGCCAAGAGATTTACGTTANTGGCGAGTAGCTGAAGAACTTCCGANAAATNCTAACCTTGAAAAAGAACCTCTCAAATATCTTAANGTGGCAATTGATCCCGGCCACATCGGCGGAGAATGGGCAAAGATGGAAGGCCGGTGGTACCAATTAAATGGCAAAGGCATTGAAATTAAGGAGGGCGAACTAACCTTATCAACAGCAAAATTAATTAAACNAAAATTACAATCGCTCGGAGCAGAAGTTATTCTGTTAAGAGACAAGCATNAACCAGTAACCAAATTAAGACCAAAANACTTCGAAGGCCTTGCCCGACAAGTCTTGNAATCGNGGGGACAAGAACCTAACAGCCNAGCCCTCAAGNCAGAAAGTGAACTTCTATTTTATAGGAAACACGAGATCCGAAGAAGAGCCCACATAATCAACAATACAATTCAGCCGGACCTCACAATTTGTGTTCATTTTAATGCAGAGTCTTGGGGCGATCCCAATAACCCGAAATTAATCAACAGAAATCATCTTCATCTCCTAGTAAATGGTAATTATAGCTCAACCGAGTTCCGCCTAGAAGATAACCGTTTNCATTTATTTAAGAGACTATTACAAAACACACANCATGAGGAACTGGCCATAAGTATTGCGGTTGCCACTTCAATGGCGAAGGAAACTGGCCTCCCTCCATATCATTACTCGACTTCAAATGCAAAACTCATAAATGACCAGCGACCTTACATTTATGCGAGGAATCTTCTCGCCAATAGAATCTATCACTGCCCTGTCATTTTNCTTGANCCTTATGTAATGAATAACTCTACATTTTATAATAGAGCAATTGCAGGAACTTACTCAGGAGCAAAAATGGTATCCGGTAAAAAACGGAAAAGTTTAATTCATGAATATGCTGATGGTGTAGTGGGAGGACTCGTTAATTATTATAGAATGAAGAGGGCCAACTAAATTATTAAGAACATAAGATCCCAGTCACAGTGCCTAAGATTTATCAGAAACTAATATTTCAATCTCGTGATCGTAACTTTCTACTCCGTTCATCAATAAGCATTGGTATCATTTCAATACTGATCGGCATTGCATTGCCGCAAATTNTCCTGAAACAAAACCAGACCGTTGAGCAGTTAAAAATCTCATGCCCTTGGATTAAAACAGATTCCATATCTACTCTAATGAGTCGATTAAGCCNCAACAANATCAAGCGCATCATTAATTATGGAAACGAAAAAGGATTTAATGAAACGAGCGTGGTTATGATGGCTCGTGAAGGACTCTATTCAACGGCCTTGATACTTGAAATTCCTCAGAACAGCATAAATCCAGAANCCCAAAAACTCATAGAGAATTATGTCTCTATCATGAGTGATCCAGGGAAGAAGGATTCCAAATTATTATTGAATTTGATGGTCAGTGCGGAATCAACCAACCCAAAAAGATTCGCTGCTGAATTTTACGCAGATATTCTTTTTTCGANAGGAAAGATCCAAGANTCCTTACATTTCTACGAAAAAGAAAACAAGAATTTTCCTCAATCAGATCATGCAAAAAACGGCATCATGAGAACGCTTCTAAACTTGGAAANAAATAGCGAACTTGAAGAGCTTTTTTCCAAAAAAGAATATAGAAATGCAATGAAGAATCAGACATATGAGGATGTTGCATCAAGACTAGGAAAGTGGATATCACTTACCAAAAAAAATATATTATTCCTTCTTAAGAGTCTTAATCTTGTTTGGTTTTCGGTGACCGCTTTTGCAGCTTTTATTTGGTTCTGTATTATAATCAGTTTGGGCCGCGCAGATGATCTCCCAGCTATACGCATTCCGATTTATGGATTAGGATTTATATCTGGATTCATCTCAACTTNTGTAGTTCTTGGGTTAGTTTATTGGCAAGAAAATGGACTTCTATTCAAATTAAATGGGGAAACAATTAACGATAGCCTTTATGTTGTTTGCGGAATTGGACTCAGGGAAGAGCTAATCAAATTACTTTTTTTCGCACCATTCCTTTTCATTCTTAAAAAGAGGAGATGCCCAATGGAAGCCTTAGCGACGGCTGCTTGCACAGGACTTGGGTTCGCTTGCGCGGAAAATCTACTTTATTTTGGACCAGGATCCGAAGCGAACGTCTTTCCAAGATTCCTGACCGCCAATTTTTTCCATGCATCGCTGACTGGAATAGTAGGTCTATCATTATTTTATTTTTTCCTTTGGCCTAAGACAAGATGGGAAAGATTCGTTGGAACATTTATTTTAGTTGTGATCGCACATGGTGCTTATGACGCTTTTGTGGGACTAGTTCCTCAATTAGCAAAACCATTGGGCATTTTTTCAATCATCATTTTTGCACTTATCGCAAACTATTATTTGAATTNGGCCAAGGAAGTCAGGGAAGGTCGCACAGCGGCCATTTCACCACTGGGAATTTTTGTAATAGGATCAAGTATTCTAATAGGAATCGCATGGATTCTTGCTTGTTATTTGAACCCCGTTAGAGAGGTAATAGCGAGTATCGGTCATAGTACTCTGTCATTAGGAGCCATGGCTTTTATTTTCATAAATCAGTTCCGTAACGAATGACCATCAATTAATCCGCGAACACAAACACCTTGACCATACAGCCATTAAAGGCTTTAGCTGAACAGGAAGAGATCAGAATTAAAATGAAAATCGAAATAATTTCTCTGGCATTAGTATTTCTAACATTAGGCCTATGCTCTTGTAATAACCTTAAAACAATCCGCGTACCTTCAATTAATCCCATTAAAGGCACCAACGATAAGAACATTGAGAAGCCGAACACATCTAGTAAAGAGACAAAGAAAGAAAATACTACTCCAGATCTGAAAAAGAATAATTCATCTGAAAAAACGAACACGTCTCCACAAATAAATCCCCCTGANTTACCAAGAACCGTTGCAGAACCAGAAATCGTTCCACCATCAGATCCAGAAGAAAAGAAACCAGTTCCGGAAGAAAGCCCAAAAGAACAATCGATTCTGAAACCTAAACTTCCTGCACGTGAAACTGTATTGCCACCAAGTTAGCAAATGATTACTTGGAAAGGNCTTCCAAACTATTCAATCCAGGTGAATTGTCCTGTATAACGTATCTTGGCCTTACTCTTGATGTGATTAATTAAGGCTTCAACGGCCACTTGTCGCTTCTCGGTTTCAATGGTGGCGTGAATCTCATCATAAATTAAATCCAATGAAGCTTTGNTTGAACCGATTCGATCAATAACNTGGACTATGTGCCAACCAAGTGAAGTNTTAAAGGGGGTGGAAATTTTACCAATCATTATGTTGCTGACNTTATCATAAAAATCTTTAGGAACGCGTTCTCTAGTCAACCATCCTAAATNNCCTCCCTCATGCTTACTTCTGGAATCTTCGGAAAATTTCATTGCCATCTCATCGAAACTTTGACCCTCTTTTAATTTTNTATAGATGCTNTGAACCCTCTCAAAAACCTGCTCAGGATCTTGGTCTAGAGTTGCCAGAAAGATGTGCCTCAGATTGACTCTTTCAGGCATCATAGAAATAAATATATCACTTTCATATCTTGCTTTTATTTCCTCTTCACTAACAACAATATGTTTTTCTAAAGTCTTCTCTATCCATGCCCTTTGCATGAATTGATTCCTGAGAAAATTATCGATCCGGCTCACTGAAAATCCCTGCAATGATGTTTCTTTTTCAAATTCCTCTGAACTGTGGAATCCTCTGCGAAACCTTATCAAAGCATCATTCATTTCATCCTCAGACAGTTTCACAGGATAATGGTGTGAATGGAACCAGATCAATCGATCAATTACTAATTGATCAAGGACAAGAAGCCGTATCGCATTAGCTCTACTTCTTGAAATCTCACCCATTGATATTCCATTTTTTCGACAGTATTCCTGTGTCGCACGGTCCAGATCATATCGACGAATAGGGTGTGCATTAACTGTAGCAACGATTTCTTCTCTAATTGCAAGCTCTTGCGCATCNACTCGGTCGTCTTTTAACCTATTATCTATCCGTGACTTGAGGGGCCCATCAAACCAATAAATATCTCCAATCAAATACAAAACACTTAAGCCATAGAAAATATATCTTCGTGGAACTTTAAAAGATCTTTTAACAATTTTATTTTCTTGATCCTTAGGAATCATTATTATCTAGAATTACGGATCCACACACTGGCCTGCGCAATACCCACTTGAAACTTACGCGCATGCTCCAAGATGATGAATGGCATATCATGATTGTTTTGTAACACAAATTTCTCAGACAAATTGTTGCTAATCCATTCCAATGTCGATCCCTCAGGCCAATTCTCCATAGGAGTAAATTCTCCCAGCCAAGTACAAGGCGTTGTTATGACCAGCGATCCACCTTCATTTAAAAGCTCCGGCAATTTCTTTAGTAAATGNTCAGGATCAGATAACCTGCAAAGTAAATTTGCCGCATGTATAATATCAAATCTGCCAATATCATCGGGCAATTGCAGTGCATCACCTGTATGAAATGAAATACGCTCCGGTCGCGACCCTTCGGGCATAATAGCATTATGAGATCTGAACTGATCTCCTTCCTGTAAGCTATTGAATTTAATACTGCCTTCGANTCTGATCTTTTCAGCAGCACGTATGAATTGATTGGAATAATCTATACCAATGACCTCATCGCAGAAACGGGAAAGCTCAAAACATGATCTTCCGACGGAACAGCCTAAATCTAGAGCTCTCTCCCTCTCATTGGAAGCGTCCAGGTTTTCAGTGACAGTACGTTCAGCAAAATTTAAAAAGGACTCAGGAAATATTTGAAAAGAATCTATCTCCAGTGAATTGCCGTAATGGAATAATAAATACTGGTCAAGATAAGATTGGGACTCATAAAGGCTCACTTGGAAACTAACTAATTATTTTTACTGAGATAACGCATTAATCAGNTACTGACTAGGCTTAAAATGTTCTATTAGAATCTCAAACTGATCACCCCTCATCATTCTGACCTGGCTAATATCAAAATTAGGTGTCTTNTGCGGTGCAAAAAGAATATCATCATGAGTGGAATTTTGGTGAGTCTTGAACATTTCAGGAATAATATCACCGCCAAGGTGATCATCTCTTCCGGTAGCAAGGTGACAGGTTCCTAGTACCTTCTCGTCTTGTATGTCTGCTCCGGAAACCGGCAAAACCTGTGTTCCAAACCCCAACTCACCTAAAGTTCCAGTGACTGGATCATCTTTTAATCTTTCATTGTGTTCATCTACAATCGACTGATCCCCTTCAATCAAAGTACTTCGATAAATATTACGATCCTTAACATCAAGTAAGCCTAAGGTTCCGTCATGATACTTCATGGGAAACTGACCAACCGCATCAAGTGGAACAAAATAAACCTCCCCTGCGGGTAAATTCGCTATGTCCGGAGCATTTCCTCTGCAAAGACCATGTGATTTCTGAGCCTCTTGCCCTCCCAAAAAAAGCTTCGCTGTTAGTGTTCTTCCATCATCCACCTTAAAATCAATTTCGATCTCATCAGCACCGGTCATAGCTAAACGCAGTTTCTCAGCATCAGATGAAACCTGATTATAATCTACAGAAAGGCCGGAATTGAGAATAACATCATTTAACCCGTGCATCGTCGCGCCACGAAATCCAAAATCTTTACACTTTGAGGTTAATGGAGCAGTAGCACTCCAATCTGAAATACATAATATAATATCATATTCAGAATAAATGTTCTGGTCCAAAGACAAGGCCGAACCATTCACATCAAAGCACTCATCCTGCATATCAAGATTGGATCCATTAGTCGCATGGTAAGCAAACATTTCACCCCCACTCATACCAAGTTCGTTCATCACTCCATCCTGTAACTTACAAAAAAACTCTTCATACGCCTTTACTTGAACAGGAAATTTTTCAGGAGACTGCAAGAACTGAAAGTCTCTCATCTCTTTCGAGGGTTCATCAAAGTCCGTAATTATACAGATTCTACATCCTTCAGTCGGCTCAAAAACAGAAGACAATAATTTAGTTAAACTAAATTTGGGAAATATTCTATCCTCAGGATTAAGAATAATGTTTGATGGAAGCACTTTGGGTGAACTCATTTTTCTATTATAACGTTAGCAAACTTATATTAGATTCAATAGTTGATTTCATTTAACTTGAATAAATAATCAAAAGCAAATGGCTGACACTAGTAGATATAAAAGAAAGCAATTCGTTATGATTTCTGGAGCCACAAGTGGGCTAGGAAAAGAAATAGCTCGGGGCCTAGCAACAAAAGGATGGACCGTGGCAGGGTTCGGAAAAACAAAAAGTAAAGTTGATTTACTCGCAGATGAACTTGGGCAAGATCATTACATTTTCGAGGCAGATGTTTCTCGAGACGAATCGATAGCCAGTGCTGCAAAACAAATAATCAATCAATTTGGTTCACCTCATTTACTGATTAACAATGCTGCTATCATGAATACTCCTTCTCCTTTGTGGGAAGTCTCAGCAACAGAGTTCGATCAACTATCTGCTGTTAATATTAACGGTGTTGCTAATATGATTAGACACTTTGTACCTTCAATGATTCAAAGTAAGCATGGAATAATAGTGAACCTCAGTTCAGGTTGGGGCCGTTCCACTTCCCCCAATGTGGCTCCTTACTGCGCCACAAAATGGGCAATTGAAGGATTGAGCAACGCATTATCACAAGAATTGCCTAGAGGGATGGCTTGTGTGTCATTAAATCCAGGGATCATTAATACTGAAATGCTCAGAAAATGCTGGGCAGAAGGCGCTAACGCATATCAAAGTCCAAGCGAATGGGCAAAAATAGCAATTCCCCTAATTGAGAGAATCAGTTCCAATGACAATGGGAAACAAATGACAGTGAACTAAATGTATCAGCCTATCACGGTCGTGTTCTAGCGATCTTCCTCATTGACGACACAATGCAAAATCGCCTCACGGAGTTGTTTTCTTCCAAACATGGAAGTCGCTGATTTGCCTCTTGTCTTACCGGTAAATCTTAGATTCTCCCTTCTCTTAGAGGATCTGCCTGCCCTAAGAATTTCAGATATGTCCCTTACCTCTTCATCCGGAATATTTTTCCCCCTTTTGAACCAAGAAAAGCGTGATATGAATGACATTAATGAATATAAATAATTGTTTATAATTGATTATTAGCAAAAGTTAAATAATTGCAACATTATTCTTTATTAATCATATTCATTCTTTGAAAAGATCGGCCCGCTACCGCTTCGAATTCAATGTGAAGAATGATGAATTCAACTAAAGCGATTCCTTCAAATAATTCACAAAAAGAAAGACCCAGATTGCTTTTCTAGACTCGGAGCCGACAATAGAAATATCCTAGAGAATCAATCACTTTAAAAACCATTAATATGAAATCTCCCATTTTCTTCTTCTTCATAACAATCCTTGTCTGGGACTTGGCAACCGCCCAAGAAAAAAATGGAAAAGAGAACACCAATCAAGCCAATAGCTCTTCAAGATATGAGGCCGTTGTCAGGATTGAAAATTCTTCACTTAATCCAGATTACCGTAATCCTTGGAACACTGGTCGAGACTCTGGAGGCAATGGAACTGGGTGGCTTGTAGGTGAAAATAAATTTTTAACCAATGCCCATGTCGTTAGTAACAGCCGCATTATTTATATTAAGAAAGTCGGGGATGCGAAACCTTATCGAGCAAAGATAGTCCACATCGCTCACGATTGTGATCTAGCCATGCTTGAACTTGAGGACGCTTCAGCCTTTGAAGGCGTTCAACCATTTGATATCGGGAAACTACCCCAATTGGATACTACGGTGAAAGTCATAGGCTATCCGATTGGAGGTGAAAGAATCTCCATTACCTCAGGCGTAGTCTCACGGATCGATTTTCTGAGTTATTCCCATACCAGTGTCGATTTGCATCTGACTATACAAATCGATGCGGCCATCAATCCTGGAAATTCTGGGGGACCAGTAATACAAAATGGAAAGGTAGTAGGAGTCGCTTTTCAGGGGTACTCGGGAAACATCGCCCAAAACACAGGCTACATGATCCCAACCCCAGTCATTCGTCGGTTCCTGAAAGATGTCGAAGACGGTAATTATGATCATTATGTTGATCTTAGCATGAGTGATTTTCCTTTACTCAATCCAGCACAGAGAAAAGCTCTGGGCCTAGCTAATGATGGAATAGGGATCATGGTAGCTACCGCAGAAGAAGATGGTTCTGCAGGTGGAATACTGAAAACCGGAGATGTTCTATTAGCAATTGATGGGCGACCAGTTAAATCAAATGGATTGATTAATTACGAAGGAGAGGATGTAAACATGAATGAAATCGTCGAAAGAAAATTTGCAGGTGATGTTATAAAACTCAAAATCTGGAGAGAAAACAAATCAATCGATACCAAAGTCACACTTAAGAGATTTCTTCCATACTTAATCGCAGCAAAAAAATATGACGAGAAACCACGATACATCATGTTCTCAGGGCTCGTCTTTCAGCCCCTTGACAGGAACCTCATGGCGGCTCACGGAATGAAAAATCTGCAAGTTCGTTATCATTTTGATTCATACGTTTCGGCAGACATTTATAAAGATCGGCCCGAAGTCATTGTACTGACCTCAATACTTCCAGATTCAATCAATTCGTACTTTAGTGATTTTAAACATAGTATCGTTGATCAGGTAAACGGTTTAAAAGTAAAAACATTGAAAGACGTTCACAATGCTCTAGCCAAAGACGAAGGCGATTACATAATCATCAGCTTATTGGGCAGTGGAAGACCCATCGTCATAGAACGCGCAAAAGTAGAATCAGCTCAAAAGCGTATACAAGAAAAATACAATGTGATCAATGACCATTATTTGGGTGATTAGATGCACCTATAAACCATTAAAAATATATTCATTCCGAGACATAATAGACTTTAGCCTTTATCAAAATTTCAAGATGACAAAATTCTTCATCCTCCTTACCGCTTTTGGTGCATCAGTTTTACTTTGGTCCGATAAATTAGAAGCCGCATCAGTTGATAAATCGGTCATCCGAGTGAACACAACAATGCAGTCCTATAATTTAATACAGCCATGGGAAAAAGGCGCATCCTCGACCAGAATCGGGCTAGGAGCCGTTCTCCCTCAAGGAAAAGTATTAGTGACTGCTCAAATGGTCACGGATGCAACATACATTGAGCTAGAAAAACCAGACACAGCAGCAAAAACAACAGCAAAGGTAATCACTGTAGATTATGAAGCGAACTTGGCAATCCTAAGACCAATTAACGATGATGACTTCTTATCTGATCGCCTTCCTTTTGAATTAGACACGAATCTATCACCAAAAGACAAGGTGGAGGCCTGGCAATTCGAGGCAAACGGCACTCCTGTAACAACCCAAATAACAGTTTCCAAAGCAGAAGTACGCCAATCGTTCATTGATACGGCTAGATTCTTACAGATACAAGCCAATGGACCGGTCCAATATCGTTCTGGTAGCTTTACTCTCCCACTTGCAAAAAATAATAAACTGGCCGGTCTTCTTATTAGTTATTCAAGTAAGGACCAGATATCAAACATCTTACCCGCCTCAATCATTGAACATTTTCTGAAAGACGCTGAGGACGGTGCCTATACAGGATTTCCCAACCTCGGAATCATGTATTCCCAAACGCTCGATGAACAATTCAGAAATTACTTAAAACTTGACCAAAAGGATGGAGGAGTCTTTGTCAGTAAAGTCGTTGAGGGTGCATCTGCCGCTGCTGCCAACATCAAATCAGGTGATGTTATTCTGTCCATTAATGGTAAGGAAATTGATTCACGGGGAAATTATAATGATCCTGTCTGGGGCAAGCTCAGTTTCAGCCATCTTGTAAGGGGACAAGCATTCACGGGCGAATCAATGAGAATAAAGATCCTTCGTGAAGGACAAAAAAAAGACATTGATCTGAAGCTAATCCGCAGACCCGTGGAAAACTATTTGATTGATCCATACATGTTTGATCGTGGTCCCAAGTTTTCCATCATTGGCGGGCTCGTTTTTCAGGAACTTTCCGTTCCATTCTTAAAACTTTTCGGAAACGACTGGAAGTCCAGAGCTCCAATTAAAATGCTGATGGCCCATGCTAACCCAGAGATGTATGAAAAGGAAGGGAGACGCAAACTGGTGATTTTGACTCGAACCATTCCAACGCCCGCCACTTTAGGCTATGAAAGACTCAGCACTTTGATAGTTACAAAGATCAATGGTGTCCCCATCAATGACATCCAAGACGTTGACAAAGCAGCCGGCAAGTCTACTACCGGCCAGCACCGTATAGAATTCGACTCTTATCCAAAATTAATATTCCTTGATGCTGTTTTGACAGAGCGAGTCAATGCTGCTCTGGAAAAAAGAATAGGCATTACAAAAAGGCTAAATTAATTGCCGGAAACAAATTCAATGAATTCCAATGCTATTGGCGCATTATTCGATTGGGATGGGGTAATCATAGACTCACACAATCAGCACGAGGAAAGTTGGTCAAAATTGGCAAATGAGGAAAATAAAAAACTTCCTGATGATTTCTTTAAACTGACATTTGGAATGCGCAATGAAAACATTATCCCTAAATTCTTCAGCAATTGGATTGATGTTACAAATGAGAGAGAAATTGCACGACTAGCTGATAGGAAAGAAGAAATTTATAGAGAAATCATTATCTCTGAAGGAATCGAACCGCTCCCCGGAGTACGGGATCTGTTACAATCACTCAAATCAGAACGGATAGCATGTTCTATCGCTTCATCTACACCATTTGCCAACATTGAAGCAGTAATGAACATCATTGAACTATCAGATTACTTTGAAGCTATAACCGCAGCTGAAGATGTTAGAAATGGAAAGCCCAGCCCTGAAGTTTTTCTTAAGGCTGCTGAAAAAATTGCATTAGATCCTAAACACTGTGTAGTGTTCGAAGATGCTCATGTTGGTATAGAGGCGGGTCTAGCCGCAAATATGCATGTGATTGCGGTAGCTAATACTCATCCAATCGAATCTCTTGGCAAAGCCCACACCGTCTTAGAAAATCTAAAGGATATCGATGCTAAAAAAATAAAAATGCTATTAAGCTAATAGATCACTTTAGTCCTAGTCCAAGATTTTTCTTACAGTATAGGATACTTCTTGCTATCTCACTTTTCTGATAATCTTTATCCGCCTTCTTTTTCTGTACCCCCTTTGGTGCCTCCCATGCTTTGCGAGGTTTTCCTTTCTTTGCAAGATCAAGAAATTTACCATAACCTGTCGGTTCACCTTTTGGCCAAGCTTTCCAGAAAGCTTTATCTTTGGTTCTCAGCTCACGATTAAAACCGGAAATTGTTTCTATATTAACAGCGGTGTTTGGGCAAAGCTTAGCATACAATTCGAAATAAGATTTCAAATCAACGGTACCCTCACCCATTGCTGTCCACTGCGCGGTCACTCCATTTTCACTTTCCCATAAAGCAGTATCACGCAAACTGGTGGTAATGGCGTACTTTCCAAGGTTTCTAAGATTTTCGACAGGGTCTTCAAGAGTCCAAACTGCATTTCCTGAATCCATATTAGCACCAACAAAATCGCTACCTGCCTCTTCAATGAGAGTCACTAGTTCGGTAGAATGCATGTCACCGGCATGATTTTCCACTGCTATTTTTATGCCATGATCGACACAATAAGTCTTATTTCTCTTTAGAACTGCAACTGTATCAGAAATACGCGCCTCTATACCACCATCACTCAACCGATCTCCCGAATCCCCCAAAATAACTCTGAAAGCTGGAGACCCAAGTGCTTTCGCCATACGGACTCCCAACTTTAGATGTTCATCCGCGTTTCCCCAGTCCTTTTTGAAACGTCTTGCAGTAGGGCAAATCGACCATGAACCTAACAAAATCTTCACTCCACGATCAGCTGCTTTCTTGGATAGATCCTGTAAATAATTCTGATCGTCAAGTTTTTCAAATGGGCCGAAATCTGTGATAAATAAAGTATCACATTTTAATTTTGCTGCATAATCGATAAGATTCAAAGCATTCCAGCCCATTGCACGAACAGCAAAATTGTCATAACCGAGTGCAATCTTCTTTTTCAGTTCCAAATTTCCATGAGCTACGGGAGAAGGATCAAGCAATGCAAAACCAGCACCAGTAGCAACAGTAGATTTAAGAAATTCTCTTCGAGTATTTTTTTGCATATGTTTACTAGAATAAGCCTTGCTCGATTAATAAGGCAATAATCTTAATAGCAAAAAAATCCGCATTCTCACCAATTACCTTAGGATACAGTTGGTAAATGAATCCTATGCATTCATACCCAATTATGCTCTGGAGCCAATAACTTTGCTTCCTTAATGGATATTTTCTCTAGAAGAAAACGTCTACTGTATGCTCCTCTGTTATACTTTTGGCAACATGGATAACAGGCAGAATCACGGCTAAGTTTACGGACCCTCGGCACTATAGTACCACAGCAACGGCACTGGTAAGCCAACTTACGTTTAATGACTCTATTTGCGAGAGGAAGGTCATGGCACCGTTTCTCTCCGGGAATGCCCAGTTCTGAACATGCATTTTGCCATTCTTGACCATGCGGCTTTATTCTTCTACCAGATGCTCGGTCATGTGCAATCAAATGTGCAAGCTCGTGCAAAAGGGTTCTCTGAGGTTCTTCCGGGGCAAATCGCTTCAGCCTCGGGTTTAAATCTATTTGAGCGTTGCTGTGATGGGCAAGACCAGCAGTTGAGCTTAATCTTAAGTTCCAAAAAACCTTTACCTTATCAGCTAATTCACCAAGACCAACCATTCCTGCCATCATCCTACACCTCTCAGTCAACTCATTATCAAATTTCAACCCTCTACCACGTGCTATTTTCTTTCTGGGTGTTGGTCTGGTTATCTCAAATAAATCAAAAAGCATCCCATTTGATTGGGATCTACGCAATGAAGGTCGGGAAAGTTCACTCTGATTCGAAGTTATCCCACCCAATTTACTCGGAAGACCAAGTCTGAGTTGATGATACTCAGGAGCTCTCATCCTTTTCCTCCCCCCTATGAACTTTTTTATTTTTTATGTCATGTTCAACTTCTGACAAAGCCACAAGTGAATCTTCCTCTATACTATTCATGATAAACGCATTGGCACCTATAGTGCTGCGAGCTCCAATGACAGTCTCTCCTCCCAGAATGGTCGCACCTGGATAAATGACTACCTCATCCTCAACATTTGGATGACGCTTAATGCCCTTTATTGGATTACCATCATCATCTTTTGGAAAACTTCGAGCACCCAATGTGACTCCATGATAAAGCTTCACATGGCTGCCTATGACACAGGTTTCGCCAACGACAACTCCAGTCCCATGATCAATAAAAAAATGAGTACCTATCTGTGCTCCTGGGTGAATATCAATGCCCGTTTTTGAATGGGCCCACTCGGTCATCATTCTGGGTATGAAAGGAATGCCAAGAGAATATAATACATGTGCCATCCTCTGAATCGCAATGGCTTCAAGGCAAGGATAAGCAAGGATAATTTCCTCAAAACTTTTTGCTGCCGGATCGCCCTCATAAGCAGCCTCCACATCAGTTCGCAATACGCTTCTTAGTTCGGGCAATTCAGATAAAAAATGACACACTAAATCATCAGGAGATTTTTCTCGAATTTCTTTAGAACCATCAGTTGCGAGTCTCAGGCTTCTATTTATCTCTTTTGATAAGTTCAAAAGAATTTGCGAAACTACCTGACTTGTTTCCTTCTCAAGATTTTCTGAATCAATTGCATCGGTTTCTAGAAAACCGGGGAAAACGAGCCTAAGTAAATCTTCACAGATTCCCGCAACGGCCCGCCTTGACGGCAAATTAGCGCTGTCAATACGGTTGATACCACCCACCTCCTGGTAAGAGACGAGTAGATCTTCAACTATCTGGCTTTTTAAGTTTTCCATATATTAGCTGGTCAAATAGCAAAAAATTACCCATTAACCAAAATAAAATAGTAACTAATATAAATAATAAGGTAAACTTAAGTAAATGTCTTGCGATGAATGCCACTTTTTTATATCTCGAAAAAGCACAACCAAAGAATTAGCCTAAAATAACCGTACCGGTATACCTCATGTGAATTGACAGAACAGGGTAGTGAACTTATTAAGAATTGGTCCGAATAATTGACATGCAGACAAATTTATACCTCAGATTTTGTGCTGCCCTCTTCCTGATTCTGTTACATTCAGGATGCCAATCCCTGAACAGCGAAACCAAAATAACAAATTCCAAATATTTCCATCTGGACCCCGAAAAAGAAATTAATTCTCCGGACCCCATGGTTAGATTTGAACAACTTCATTTTTTGCATGGTGCAGTCACTGAAAAAGAGAAAGAGCAACGGGCAGGGCACTACTATGTATTTTGGTGGACAGATCCCCATCATCGACCAGCAACTATCCGGTTTGAATATCGTCAGAAGAAAACGGGCTCTAAGGTTTATTATCGCGAAGTCAGAACTTTAAATCCAAAGAAAAAGAACAAAACCAGATTCGAAATCACAGGTAAGGAATACAAAAGTAAAGGGAAAGTAACCGCCTGGCGTCTTCTAATATTAAGAGAAAATCAAATCATTGCCAGCGATCAATCCTACCTCTGGTAAAATCATATATTATATCCATACCCTCACTGCTCAAAAAAAAGCTAACTCTGCATGATTCCCCTTGCCTATCTTGTTCGATAGGCTTTCCTTTGAACTGGTTTTAATTTTAAAGTGAATCCGGTCGCACCTATCTATGTTGGTCAGCTCCAGAATGGGGTGGTATGGATCCGTGTCGAAGGGAAAGGCTCATTCCAGAATAGTCATGGAATGAAAGAGTTCGCAAAATTAATGATAACTCGAGGCGCTAAACAATTTGTCATTGATCTAGAAAATTGTCCTGTCATGGACTCCACATTCATGGGAACACTTGTGGGAATAAGGAAGTCATTGGGCACTGAAAACCAAAGAAATCTCGAAATCATTAATGCCAATTCCCGAAACACTCAGCTACTTGTGAGTCTGGGCATTGATCTCTTATTAAAATTAGACACAGAGGGTAAAGTTTGGCCGGAAATTAGAAATCAAATCTCAAACCATATCCAAAACGAACAGTATCTGGATATTGCTGAACTGAGCAAAGAAGAAAATGTTAAACAATCACTTGAAGCTCATCAGAACCTTTCAAATGCAAATAAGAATAATGTGCCAAGATTCAGGGACGTGATTCATTTTCTCGAAAAAGAACTTGGGCAACAATCTGCCTCCTAATGAAACATTAGCCGCTTACGATCATGACCATACTCATCGTAACGCTATTAGGATCCCTTGCCATTGTATTGGTTTGTTTCATCTATATCTATCGGTATCAAACAATCATTAACGACCTCAAACAGCAGCGTAATGATATTGAAAAAGAAGAACTTCGAATGTTTGAGTTCCTCAAGAGCTTAGGCGAAACCTTATCTCAGGAAGGAGGCACTAATCCCGGCACCCTGCATCGCACCATTGTTCGCGGAGCTGCTATGGTGGTTGATGCTCATGGCGCTGCTTTATATCTTCTGGACAAAAGTCAGGATAACTTAGTATCTGAATATCAAAGTGAGGCTTGTCCCATACTCGTTCCTGTTCCATCTCATATAGCAGAACAATCAGAGAAAATTCCAAACACAATTGATAGCTACCGCCGGCTCACGAGTGTTGGAAAAGATTGGGGTCCTTTTGGTGAATCTTTAAGGGCAAGAAAATCATTACATATTAAGAATATTGGGAATAATCCACATTTTAAAAATGCAGACGCAAAAATTCATAAAGGCGTTTCAGCTATAATTGCCCCTCTATGCTATGGAGAAAAGGAGCTTGGAATATTAGCTGTGGCAAATGAAGCAAGGGGCGAGAATTTCACAAAAAACGATTTTGAAGTTTTTCAATCCATTGCGGAGCAATCAGCTTTCGCATTAGGAAATTCGATTGTTCATCTTGAAGCCGTAGAAAAAAAGAACCTAGAAAAGGAACTGAACACTGCCAGCGAAGTCCAACGTATTCTACTACCATCAAAATCGCCAGAACTCGAAGGGTACAAGATAATAGGTCTTAATGTCCCCGCACGAATAGTCAGCGGAGACTATTTTGATTTCTTTGAATTAAACGATAGCCATTTGGCCGTTGTCATAGCTGATGTATCAGGAAAGGGAGTTCCAGCATCATTAATTACTGCCATGTGTAGGAGCGTTGTGAGAGCTAATGCAATCAATGCTTCCTGCCCCGCTGACGTTCTACGCAAAGTGAACCAACAACTATTCCCTGATATCCGTGAGGATATGTTCATAAGTCTAGCATTTCTTATTTTGGAAAAAGGGACCGGAAAAATATCTATAGCGAGGGCAGGGCATGATGCGCCTCTGCTCTTCAAAGCTAGTTCAAAAACTGCTGATCCGGTTCAAAGTCCAGGAATAGCGATCGGCATTGATTCAGGAGATGTCTTCAATGAGGCCATTGCAGAGCATGGAATTCATTTGGATACAGGAGATATTCTTCTGTTATATACTGACGGAGTAAATGAAGCATCCGATATAAGGGGGGAAGAATTCGGACTCCAAAGACTACACAAAACACTCATTAGTGCTGCGCCAAAAGGAGCAGACAATCTAATAAGCGAAATACAGCAATCTGTTAATAAATTTGCTAGTAATGTCCCGCAAAATGATGACATCACACTGATTGCAATAGAAAAAACATAAAGTCTTTACATAAAAAATACCTTTTTTAGCTATTTTAGAATTATCGGGTATAATGCGCGCCCAATAACTAATGCCCATATCAAATGAGCAAAGAATCAAAAAAGAATAAAGATCAGGCTAAAGAGAATCCTAAGAACAAGGAGGAATCTTCTATCGATGAAGATAAAAAAGATAACCTCAAGCAAGAATCAAAGGATCCCAATGAAGAAATACCAAAAAAGGAAGAGGATCCCAAAGATCCTTTGGAGGAGGCACTTGGACAAGCAGAGCACTGGAAAGACATTGCAGCCAGAAATCAGGCAGAATTGGACAACTATCGCAAACGTATGGCAAGAGATAAAACAGATGCTATTAAATTTGCCAATGCCGGATTACTTTGTGAATTATTACCGGTAATCGACAGTTTCCAAATGGGTCTTGATGCGGCCAAATTAGAAGACTCTGAATCTATAATTACTAAGGGAATGGAAATGGTTCAGAAACAGTTAGATGAATTCTTTTCAACGCAAGGGGCTACAGAAATATCAGCCATTGGTCAGACATTTGATCCTAATCTGCATGAAGCAATTTCTCAGGAAGAAAGCGATGAAATACCGGAAGGTGAAGTTATAAGCCAAATTAGAAAAGGTTATCGACTCCATGACAGACTATTGCGCGCGGCTAATGTCATAGTGTCAACGGGTCCAAAAAAAGATCCGGAATCGGGTGAGGAAAAAGGCTCATAAATAAATTCACTACCTATTTAACCCAGACCATACCTAACAATAGAATATAATTTGGATGTCTAAGCGTGATTACTACGAAGTCCTCGGAATCAAAAAGGATGCGAGTGCCTCTGAAATCAAAAAGGCTTATAGAAAAGCTGCTGTAGAGCACCATCCGGATAAGAATCCGGATGACCCCTCAGCAGAAGAACGTTTTAAGGAAGTAAGTGAGGCTTATGAAATATTAAGTGATGAAGAAAAAAAGAGCACTTATGACCGGTACGGTCACTCTGCTTTCTCTGGTCCGGGCGGGCCAAGGGGTGGAGATCCATTTGATATCTTCAAAGAAGTCTTCGGAGGAGGTGGTGGCGGTGGCGGTATATTTGAGGAACTCTTCGGAAACAGCAGAAGACGCGGCAAAACAAGTAACAATAGAGGTTCAGATCTAAGATATGATCTGCAAATAACCCTGGAAGACGCAGCGATGGGCACTGTCAAGGAACTCGAATTGGCAAAACCCATTACCTGTAAAAAATGCAAAGGTTCTGGTTCATCTAGTGGGTCCGGAACAACTTCATGCAACACATGTGATGGTCATGGCCAGGTAATTTCATCTAGGGGATTCTTCCAAGTACAGCAAGCATGTCCAGATTGCGGAGGTACCGGAAAAATCATTAAAGATCCGTGCACAGGATGCGGAGGAGAGGGAAGATCAGAAGAACTGACCCGAATCAAATTAAAAGTCCCCGCAGGAATTGCTCATGGATCCAGAATCCGGTCATCAGGAAATGGAGAGGCTGGTCTCCGAGGAGGACCTTCCGGAGACCTTTACGTCGTTATACACATCCGTGAACATGATATTTTTGAACGTGATGATAATGATCTTTACTGTGAAGTGCCGGTACCATTCACCGTTGCAGCGCTGGGAGGAGAACTGGAAGTGCCTACATTAGAAGGGAAAGCATCTATAAAAATTCCTGCAGGAACACAAAATTCTACTGTCTTTCGACTCCGGAACCGAGGAGTTCAGTTTCTGAATTCCTCTCAAAGAGGAGACCTTCATGTTCAGTTGCAGGTAGAAATACCGATAAAGCTGAACAAAGATCAAAAAGAACTTCTAAATCAATTTGCCAATTCTATAGGAACAAGAAACTCTCCTATTAGGGAAAGCTTTTTCGAAAAGGCAAAACGATTCTTTAAATGATCTAATTCATTCTGAATATTTTTTAATGCCTAGATTTTACATCAGCCCAGAATTCTGGGACCCTAATAATTTGATATTATGTGAAGCAGAATCACATCATTGTTTGAATGTTTTACGCTTAAAAGAAGGAGACAAGATTACTGCATTCAATGGACAAGGAGGAGAAGTTCATACGAAAATAGAAACCGCTAACAAGGGTCAAGTTCGACTCAAAGGATCTAATCCGGTTCAATCGATCAAACCTAAAACCCAGATTGTTCTTGGTCAGGCAATACCAAAAGGCAAAAACATGGACCTGATTATTGAAAAAGCCACTGAGTTAGGAGTAAGCAAAATCCATCCAATCATATCGGATCGAAGCATTGTACGTATCAGTTCTAATGAAATAACTAAAAAACAGGAGAAATGGCAAAGAGTCGCCATAGAGGCATGCAAACAGTCAGGGCAAAACTGGTTACCTGAGATAAAAAAACCTAAAAAAACCGAAGAATTATTTCAGCATAATCAGCCACAATATGATTTGCTTCTCATTGCATCGCTCCAAAAAGGATCCAAAAGCTTAAAAGAAATTTTATCCGAATATCTAATTGCCCACGACCAAAATGAACCCAGTTCAGCCTTAATGTTAATCGGTCCAGAAGGAGACTTTACGCCATCAGAAATTAATCTGGCTATGAATTTCGGCTGCTTCCCGATGACATTGGGCCCGATTGTCCTCCGTTCAGAAACGGCAGCCATCTATTCTTTAAGTGTACTCAGTTACGAGCTATCATAAAAAGAGGATACCCGGATTCATGAATCATGAACCCGGGTATTCTATGAAGAGAAATTGTTATTACTTCTTATCTACGACCCAAATGTTACGGTATCTTACAGGGTTCCCATGGTTCTGAAAGAAAACTGGACCAGGCTCAGGTCCTTCTCTCATTGGCGATGCGGTCGTTGCATGATCACAAACTGTTTTATCATGTATCAATACACCATTATGCAAAACCGTCATTGTCGCATTGGCAATTTTTTTTCCATCCTTAAACTTTGCAGCGGTAAAATCAACATCATAAGTTTGCCAAGTTAGGGGAGGGAAACACATGTTCACTAGAGGTGCCTTGGTAGAGTAAATACCTCCACATTCATTATGGTGACCTTCAAGAGCAAAAGAATCTAGAACCTGGACCTCATAACGGCCATGTGCGTAAAAACCACTATTACCTCTACCCTGACCTCTTGCTTTTGGCTTATATGGCGTACGGAACTCAATATGAATCTTGAAGTCACCGAAGGTCTGCTTACTAGTGCATCCCTCCATGAGCAAACCGTCCTTGCTCATTCTACCACCTTTCCAAAGATCAGCTCCGTGATCCTTTCCATCAAAAAGAATCACGGCTCCTTCTGGGGCCTTGGCACCTAGAGTTGGGCTCTTGCGTACTACACGTTTCAAGCTCCCGATTTTAGCTCCATCCTTCATGATGGTAACTACACCATCCTTAATTGTTCCTTCACTTCCTGTCTCCATTTTAAAACTGGTTATACCATCCTTAGTCTCTCCCTTTCCTCTGATCCTGTTATCCTTATTCCCATCCCATCCATCGCCAGGAAGACCGCCTGGATATCCGACCACATCAAATTTCCCATCTCCAAGAGCGATTATCTGGCCACCTGCATCTCCACCTTCCACTTCACCACGATACTCACCTTGGATCGCATAATCCGCATCCACATTGGCAGGATCAATATAAGTGCCATTTTTACTTGGTGCTGAAATCAGAGCATGATTAAAAATGGTAATGAGAGATAAAATAATGAAAGTCTTTCTTTTCATAATATAAGAATTTAGTTTTAATTATTGAGTAATCTATTCAAAGGATCTTAACCTATCGATGCAATGCAAAAATTCTATCATTCCGTAAAAATATCCGCACTCAGCCTCATTCTTGCAATAAGTGCAAACGGAGCACCTGAAATTAAATTTAAAGTCGCTTACCCTAAGTTGAAAATTAAAAAGCCCGTCTGGGTCACTTTACTACCGGGAACCGACCAAGAACTAATTGTTTCTCAGAGCGGAACAATTCATGAGCTTCCAAAGGACAGGTCAGCAGGAAGTGCGGAAATTTGGTTCGATTTAACTTCGAGAGTACAAATTGATAAGGACTTCGAAGAGGGTCTGCTGGGGCTCGTATTTCATCCCGAACACAAAACAAACAGTAAGTTTTATATTTATTATTCACGACAGAATCCTAAGCGCTCAATACTTTCTGAATTTGTAACCAAAAATGGAAAGCCAGATCCTA
Source organism: Verrucomicrobiales bacterium (assembly GCA_002708885.1). GTDB lineage: Bacteria > Verrucomicrobiota > Verrucomicrobiia > Verrucomicrobiales > DEV007 > EC70. The sequence continues at coordinate 33,048 of PAPL01000056.1, forward strand.
ATAGTGAACGGATTCTTCTTGAGATTAATCAACCGTTCTGGAACCACGATTCAGGACAACCCGCATTCGGTCCTGACGGGTACCTCTATCTTTCGACTGGAGATGGCGGTAAAGGAAATGATCCTCTATTAACGTCCCAGAACCTCTTTTCTCTATTGGGAAAAATTCTCAGGATCGACGTAAACAAACGCTCAGGTGATTTGCAATACGGAATCCCTGAAGACAACCCTTTCGTCGACCAGCCTGGAATTCGTCCAGAAATATGGACTTACGGAATGCGCAACCCCTGGGGACTCCACTTTGATAAAAGTGGACGCTTGTGGTGTGCAGATGTTGGGCAGGCCCTTTGGGAGGAAATTAATATTATAACGAAAGGTGGTAATTATGGCTGGAGCTATCGTGAAGGAGCCCACCCATTCCCGCTGAATCGAAACCCTGAGCTCATAACAGAAAAAGGTAAGGAGCCAGTAAAACTCATTGATCCTATTCATGAATATAGTCATGCCGATGGAATAAGTATCACGGGGGGCGTTGTCTATGAAGGCAAAGCCTTTCCTGAACTGAAAGGTCATTATATATATGGTGACTGGGGATCAGGTTTCGTGTGGGGCCTAACAGTTAACAACGAAGGCAAGAAGGCAAGTAATGTCATCTTGAGGAAACGGAACCCTCCAAAGGGAAGTTTCAAACCGACCGCTTTTGTGAACCGTCCTGACGGAGAATTATGGATACTGTCATGGGACGGAAAAATATACGAAATCACAAAATAATCATTTCTTAGAATCTGGATCTAATAACCAGCTCTTGAAAGCAGCTAACGCGTTGGCCCTGTGGCTTATGGCGTTTTTGGTATCACTAGGTAATTCCGCAAAAGTCATATCATATCCTTGTGGAATAAAAAGTGAATCATACCCAAATCCGCCTTTGCCCTTTTCCAGATCCGCAATCTTTCCTTCAACAACTCCATTAAAATCAGCCAATTTCTGATCTCCCTTCACAAGTACCATGACGCAACGGAAGCGAGCCGTCCTGCTCTCACCTTGGGCGTTTATTGCCTCAAGCTCATTCAATAATTTCTTCCTATTATTCGAATCGGTAGCATTTTCCCCTGAAAATCGTGCTGACCGAACCCCGGGAGCGCCATCCAAAGCATCAACCTCAAGTCCTGAATCATCCGACAAAATGAGTGTAGAATCTCCGAGTGCCTTTCCCACTTCTAGCGCTTTTAATTCGGCATTTTCTTGAAAAGTACTACCAATTTCATCAATTTCGCCAATTTCTGGGTAAGATTGTAAATCTTCAATATTCTCAAAAATAGATCCCAAGAGCTTGCGAATCTCCTCCGTTTTGTGCGTATTACCTGTTGCAATAATCAAGCGATTCATTTCATTCATAATTTACGTGCCGCTATAGGAATTCCGGTCTACAGAAAACAATACCTCTAACCTCATGTCCGAACGTCGCAAGCAATACCCTTTCGATAAAATTGAAACCAAGTGGCAGGTTCACTGGGATCAACAAGGAACTTTTAAATCCCTCAATCCTGGTGATGAAGGTTTTGATCCTGAAATGCCTAAATTTTACGCGTTGGACATGTTTCCCTATCCGAGTGGTCAGGGCCTGCATGTCGGTCACCCGGAAGGATACACAGCAACTGACATAATATCTCGCTATAAAAGGATGCTAGGTTTCAACGTTCTGCATCCTATGGGATGGGACGCGTTTGGTTTACCGGCAGAACAATATGCTATCGAACATGGAATACATCCAAGGGATACAACATCCAAAAACATTGAATACTTCAAGCAACAGTTGAAAAGCATAGGGTTCTCTTATGATTGGGACCGTGAAATTAACACAACTGACCCCGCCTACTACCGTTGGACACAGTGGATATTCCTTAAACTATACAACAGTTATTATGATGAGGGTAAACAGGCAGCGGCACCAATAGTAGAACTCATAGAAAAAAGGAAAGAAGAATATCCTGAGGAAAATGAAGCTGAACTGAGATCATTCATTGATAAGAACAGGCTAGCTTACATCGATGAAGTGGCAGTGAACTGGTGCCCTGCATTAGGAACAGTATTGGCAAATGAAGAGGTCGTTGACGGAAGATCAGAACGTGGAAGCCATCCAGTGGAGCGTAAACCAATGCGTCAATGGATGTTAAGAATTACGGCGTATGGAAATCGTCTCATTGAGGAGCTTGATGATCTTGACTGGCCAGAAGGAATCAAATCATTGCAACGTAACTGGATCGGACGAAGCGAAGGAGCTGACGTTCACTTTGAATTACCCGGAACAGGGAATAAAGTTACTGTATTCACAACAAGGCCTGACACACTCTTTGGCGCAACTTATATGGTACTGGCACCTGAACATTCGTTAGTCGATCAAGTGGCCACTCCAGAGCACAAGGAAAGTATTGAAAATTATCGAAATGAAATTGCCTCCAAGTCTGACCTTGAACGAACAGATCTGGCAAAATCAAAGACTGGTGTTTTCACTGGCGGTTATGCAGTTAATCCAATCAATGGCGAAGAAATTCCCATATGGATAGCCGATTATGTCCTAATGACATATGGTACAGGAGCAATCATGGCGGTCCCGGCTCACGATGATAGGGACAATGAATTTGCAAAAAAATTCAATATTGAAATCAGGACAGTCGTTCAGCCAAAGGAAGAAAAGCTTAAAGAGGAGAGTTGTTTCACAGGTAATGGAATTGCAATTAATTCTCCTCTGATTGACGGGTTAGAAACCGCAGAAGCAAAGAAGGTAGTTACTAATTGGCTAGAAAATAATGGGTTCGGTAAAAAGGCAGTCAATTTTAAGCTCAGGGACTGGCTTTTTAGTCGCCAAAGATACTGGGGAGAGCCGTTCCCAATTAGCTGGGATAATGAAGGCACGCATCATGCCATTCCAGAAAATGAACTCCCAATTCAAGCTCCTGACATGGAAGATTTTAAGCCGACTGGAGATGCAAGACCGCCCCTGTCCAAAGCAACGGAATGGGTCAACCACAAAGAAGGACACAAACGCGAAACAAATACAATGCCTCAATGGGCAGGATCATGTTGGTATTACTTACGTTACTGTGACCCAAATAATTCAGAAAGATTCATCTCAAACGAAGCAGAAAAATACTGGATGAATGTTGACCTCTATGTTGGTGGTACAGAACACGCAGTACTACATCTTTTATACTCAAGATTCTGGCACAAAGTCCTTTATGATCTGGGGTATGTTAAGACTAAGGAACCTTTCCAGAAATTAGTTAATCAAGGGATGATACTTGGTGAGGATGGCCAAAAAATGTCAAAGAGCCGGGGCAATGTTATTAATCCAGATAGTGTCATACAGGAATACGGTGCCGACTCATTGCGACTATATGAGATGTTCATGGGGCCGCTCGAACAAGTTAAACCATGGAGCAATAAAGGCGTGGAAGGCGTACACAGATTCTTAGCCAGAGTATGGAGACTATTCATGGAAAATACACAAGAAGGAGAATGGGTATTATCGCCAAAGATTAAAGAAATCGAACCAAGTAAACAACAGCTAAAAGTACTCCACGAAACGATAAAAAAAGTGACCCATGACATCGATTCATTGGACTTCAATACCGCGATCGCACAAATGATGGTATTTACAAATGCGTTCACAGGCGCAGAAGAACGGCCCATCAAAGAACTCTCGGCTTTTCTACAACTCCTGAATCCATTCGCACCCCACATAACCGAAGAACTCTATGCCATAATCGCAGAAAGTTTTCCTCAAATAATTGAGAAAAACGAAATCTCAAAAATGGCTTGGCCCAAGTATGATGAAAAATATCTGATAGAGGATGAGATCGAAATAGTTGTACAGGTTAATGGAAAATTGCGGGATAAAATGACCGTCTCTAAAGATGATTCAGAAGAAGAATTAAAATCTCAATGCCAAGAACTTGAGAAAATAAAGCCATTCCTTGAAGGGGTCACGGTTCGGAAAATTATAGTAGTTCCTGGCAAATTAGTTAATATCGTCGCTAATTAGAGGATAGAAGACAATTACCTGACAATAATAAATCCGCTAACCTTATCCAGTTCAGAGCAGGGAATAGTTTCCTCTGTATATTCCAATATGTGATGAGCCAGATTCGATTCGATTCGGATATAAGAAATAAAATCATCCACTTCCAATTCTTCCCCTCTGACACACAACTCAACTCTGCCATCATCAAGATTGCTGACAGTTCCTACCACTTCATAGCCCATGGCAATTCTTTTCGTTTCATAACGAAAACCTACGCCCTGTACACGACCACTAAAATAAACTCGCTTAGAAATCATTTATGAAGATCAAGGCTCAAATTTATCTAATAATTTTTCTCCAAATTCCTTATTTCCAACATCAAGAACCCTGATCTGGTTCTTATCGAGCTTTTTCAGTGAAATGTAACGGTCTTCGGAACCATCATAGATATATTCTTCTTTCTTCGCAGAGAATTTAATCTTTCTTCTAAATTCTATGGACTTAGCGATCGATTCAAGGAATTGATCAGCATCTTTTTCTGATATCCACTGGCTTCTCCAATAAACATGATCAGTGCCATCGTTACCGTTGCCATTTGCATAGACCAGATAACGATCACCATCCCATCCGGCAGCAGCCTTGGATCCATCCCTATTGGAGAAATGTTCGATCCCCTTAGAAACCAAGTCTGGCATATTTAAAATATCAGGCTGTCCCAGCTCTGCCATTCTTTGTAAAAAGTCACTCTGATTGAGAAGCAGGGCAATGCCAAGTTCGCCTGCCACATTATTCCAAATAGGGCTCTCCTCACCAATGTCTAAAGCGTTAACGTTCCACCTAAATCGCTCAGGATCTTTACGATCATCTTTCAAATATAGTTCAGGATGCAATATCTCGGCGGTGCTTAGGGGAGGTCGGGCGATACCTTCGTTTACAGAATTCCAACGGTCATTGTCATAAAGTTTCTGACAAAATCGATCGCCAAGTGAAAAGGGAAATAAGTAATATTCACGCACAAATGATGGGATCCTTTCGAATTGTTCACGGGACATTTTGGTCGGGCCCTGTGTTGTCACTGAGGCCGAGACATTACTTTGCAATTGGAAACGAATTTTGAATAGGTTAGTGTCCCCAGCAGCTACGGCCCAGAGTGCCAACTTTGCATCATCATTATATAACCAATCATTTAGGGAATCTATGAGTCCGAAGTGCTGATCCTGAAGTGAGCGGGCAATTTCTAGGGCCATGGAAGTGCGATCTGAAGAGCTCTTTATAGTGGCATCTTTGTTAATTAAGATTTTGTCCTCACCATTATAAATAGCTGCACCAAGCTGGCCCTTCAGTAAGTCCAAAGTTCTGGATCTGACATCCACTTCTGAAGTCACAAAACCCATTGATGAATAGGCACGAGACTGATTTTCAGATTGTTCCTCAGAAACAACACCTGGCATTTTTGATAATGCGACAATCATCTCATCCCAATCCGTTAATCGATATCGAAGATTCCTCTTCAATGGCAAATCTCTAATTTTAATAGTTAGATCCTGAATTTCTTTGCGGATTTTCAGCTCCTCGTCAGTCCATTCCCTAACATCTTTTTGTGTGCCCTCCGAATTACGATAATTGGCCAATCTAAGCTCAAGCCTTTCTGTTTCCTGAATTAATCCCGCCGCATTATCACGCTCAATGCTCAGTTGATGTCTGAGATTATTGTTTTCATCCCCGAGCCTCGCTGCTTCTAATCTAAAATCCTCCAATTCCTTCTCAATCTTGTTAATGTCAACATTAACCGAGCGCTTAACGTAAGAGGTGTTAAGTTCTTTAATGTTCCATAACAGCAGACCTATCGGTACCGCAGCAAAGATAACAAAGCCAAGGGCCGTAGTAGACTTCATCTCTTAATATAAAAATTCAGTTCCGGCGCTTAAAAATCCGGAGCTTACGTTTCGGTTTTGATGTTTTTCCAGAAGCGGAACCTGATTTGACCGGCTCTGCTCGATTTCCGGGATATTGGACAGCTCCCTGCGGAAGAGGTACAAGTTTACCATCTTTGGATCGAACATATCCATTCGACCCTGTACTTCCACTCTTGCCCGAGGAATGAGCATTATGAGATGTTGTGCTAAACACACCCGGATCATCCAGTGCAACCAAGTCCCCTATTGGCTTCCCGTTCTGATATGAAACTAACGCGGGCCTTGAGCGCCCATCAAGTTTACTCACAACTTTGACCTTATATAATAACCGCCGAACGACTTTCCCCTTCGAGTCAAATACTCTCTCCTCAATAAGTTCGTCGTTGTCGTATACGAATTCGCTTATGAAAAGAAGATTATTTTGGCCGTCATAAACTCGCCCTTTCCGTTCCCTACCCTTCTCATCAAGTGCAAATTCGCTCCTCATGATCAGAGTATTATTACGTTTCTTTGTTTCCCTTACGAGGGTCCTGGTGCTCCGGTCCCTCTGAGTAGTAGTGTAGGTTCCATCCTTGTGCACTACTGTTCTTGAGACTTGGTCGGCTCCATCATATGAATATAATTCGGGCCGAATGGCCTGTGAGAAAACCAGAATAACTGTTAATAAAACAGCTTCTACGGATATTTTTTTCATCAGTTGAGGGATCAGGAATTCAGATAAGATTATAACATGCAACTTTACCCGGCAAGTTCCAATGCTCCAGAAAAGCCAAATCCTTGGTCTATAAGAGGAAAAAGCTATGATCTCAGCAAACGGGGAATGATCATGGGCATCATTAACACGACTCCGGACTCTTTTTCTGATGGTGGGCTCTTTGAATCGAGTGAAGCTGCATTAGAGCAGGCGGTTAGGCTCGAAAATGAAGGTGCCTCAATAATTGACTTCGGTGGAGAATCTACAAGGCCAGGCGCAGAAAAAATATCGGTTAGAGAAGAGCTCAATAGAATCCTGCAAGCCTTAGAAAGTTTTGTGCAAATACGCTCTCCAAAAACACTAATATCAATCGATACCTCAAAGGCTGAAGTTGCCCAAGCTGGACTCGATGCCGGGGCGGACATTATCAATGACGTGACCGGATTATCAGACCCAGCAATGCGTAAAGTGGCCGCGGGATCGGAATGCGGCATAATAATTATGCATATGGCGGGTAATCCCCGCACAATGCAGAAATCTCCATATTATAGGAACGTGACCAACGAAGTAATAACTTTCTTAAATGAACAGATCAAACTTTGTGAATCCGAAGGCATTAATAAGGAACGAATCATCGTTGACCCGGGAATCGGATTCGGCAAGAGCCTGCAACACAACTTGGAATTGATCAAATCCATTACACAAATCACGGCACTTAAAAGGCCGATAATGATTGGCGCATCTCGCAAGTCATTCATAGGTAAAATTCTAGAAAATGATGACTTCGATGAAAGAGAATGGCCCACAGTCGCGTTAACTTCATACTGTCGAGAACATGGAGCGACACTATTTAGGGTTCATTCTGTAAAGCAAAACTTAGATGCAATGCTAATGACTGAAGCAATTATTAATTAATCGATGTCCGTGCAACGCATCATTTCTTGATATATAGTATTACAATAAGTGGAGATCTTAAAAAACATATCCGAGAACTGGAGCATCATTGCCGAACTGATCATTATCATCGGTGTAATGTATCTCATTCTACGTAAACATGGATCGCAGAAGTGGAATCGTTTCTTTGTTGTCTTGAGTTTCTTACTTATAGTAATCACTGGAACCTCGGTATTTTTAGATTTGAAGCTGATTCCTCTGTTTGTTCTGGTGGGCACTTTCTTTTTTACAATGTCCATGATTGTAGTCTTTCAACCAGAACTGCGACGAAAACTAGCAGAACTCGGAAGTCGAAGCTTTTTCTTCTTCTCTGAAGGCAAAAATAAAGAATTCTTGGAGAGTCTTACTGAAACCATCAGGCAACTCGGAGCCAAAAGGTATGGAGCATTGTTCGCAATTGAGAGGAGAATTGAACTCAAACCTCATCTGGAAACAGGCATCTTACTTGATGCACAATTCTCCTCCGAACTTATACTTACAATATTCAGCCCAAAAACGGAACTCCATGATGGCGGAATTATATTGAGAGAAGGAAAAGTGATAGGGGCAGGCTGCTTATTCCCTGTCAGTCAAAGAGAAATCACAGATCGAAGCATAGGGCTAAGACATCGAGCTGGAATTGGAATCACTGAAGAATCTGATGCAATTGCTGTAATTGTTTCAGAAGAAACTGGTGGAGTATCAATCGCTCACTCAGGGAAACTTGATCATGATCTTGATCTGGAAACATTTAATCAGCGGCTGTTAGATCTATTAGAGTTCGAAACTAAAGAGCCTAATGAAAAAAAACCGTCAGCAACGGCTTCAGATCCTCCAAAACCAAAAACTATATCAGGCTCTTCTGCAAAAGATTAGAATATATCTATTAGCTCGGTTTTATTTTCTGGAATAACCAATAAAAAATTCATATTCATTTTCCTTTTAGATGTCCTCAAAGAACAAATTTTTCGGAACTGATGGTGTTAGAGGAACTGCTAACGAGGGTCATCTAACACCAGAGTCCGCGCTACGACTCGGTCAAATTGTGGCTGATGAACTGATACTTCGTCACAATGATCAGAAAGACCATAGACCATTTACCATCATTGGAAAAGATACACGACGTAGCGGAGACATGTTGGAATCAGCATTATCTGCAGGATTAAATTCTGCCGGAATTGATGTTAAATCTGGGGGAGTAATTCCAACACCTGCTGTTGCTCTTCTAATTAAAGAAATGGGGGCGGATCTTGGGATCGTTATCTCTGCTTCACACAATGAGCCACCCGATAATGGAATTAAATTCTTTTATAGTGACGGATACAAACTATCAGCAGATCAGGAAAAAAGGCTCGAACAGAAGATACTCTCAGATCAATCAGTTCATGTGCGCGTGACTGGAGAAAAAATTGGTAGGACCACTCCATTGTTAGGTGCAGCTGATTCATACGCCTCAAAAATAACTGAATTATTCGTCAAAGAAACATCGGAAAAACCACTTTCTGGAATGCGCATTACTCTGGATGCCGCAAACGGAGCATCATATAAAACGAGCCAAAAGATTCTAGAAATTCTAGGAGCCGATTTAGTTACTCATTTCAATAAGCCTAATGGAGATAATATTAATTTGGCCTGCGGATGCACTAATCCTGAAGTCCTTTCTAAGTTAACAAAAGAGGATCGGTCATTCATCGGCATTTCTCACGATGGTGATGCTGACAGAATATTATTGTGCGATGAAAACGCAGATCCAATCGACGGTGATGAAATCATGGCAATTATTGGATGCCATATGCTAAAGAGAAACGAACTATCTGAAAATACGATAGTAGGAACAAAAATGAGTAATTACGGGCTTGATGAATGTATTAGAGATCACAAAGGAATATTAGAAAGAGCCGAAATCGGTGATCGCAATGTCATGGAAAAAATGCGAAGCATAGGATCCAACTTTGGAGGGGAGCCGAGCGGTCACATCATTTATCGAAACCATAACACAACTGGTGACGGAATCGTTGCCGCGCTCGCTGCCATAAGAGTAGTATTACAAAGCGATAAGCCCTTATCTGAGCTAAGAAAGGTAATCAATAAATTTCCTCAAAAACTCGTGAACCTTTCTGTTTCCAAAAAGACAGAAATCAATCAGCTCAAAGCAAATGATCTGATAGAGAAAACTCAAGCAAAGTTGGGTGAACAAGGAAGAGTTCTCATAAGATATTCAGGAACTGAACCCAAAATCAGAATCCTAGTAGAAGGAAAAGATGAAGAATATGTGATTTCCCAGGCAACAAAAATTGCAGAATCCATACAAGACGAAATCGGATCGTGAATCTATTCATCACTGGAACAGATACTGGTGTCGGCAAGACATATATCACTAAATTATTACTATCTTCCCTGACCCGCGCAGGTAACTCTGCTGTCGGATTCAAACCAATCGCCTGCGGCGACCGTGAAGATGCAGAAATTATCAGTAATGCTAGCAAACCTTCACCTGATTCAATAGAAACAATCAATCCGATCTTCCTAAAAACACCAGCTGCCCCGATGGCGGCTGCATCTATTGAAGGGGTCACCATCGATATTAATAAAATTAAATCCAAACATCTCGAACTCACTAATTCATATGATTATGTGCTCACCGAAGGTGCAGGTGGATGGGCGGTACCAATCGACTCGGAATATTCAATGGGAAATCTGGCAGCAGATCTTGGATGCCCTGTCCTAATCGTGGTTAATAATAAATTAGGAGCATTGAATCAAACAATCCTCACGGCAAACGCGGTTCGGGACATGGGGCTCGAACTGACAGGCATTATATTGAATCATATTAACGACGAGAGAGACACAGCGAGTATCACGAATCGGTCAGTACTTGAAGATATCATTAAGCCTCCTGTCATTCTTGATATCCTGCACGAAGAAACAGAAATCGTTTGGCCCTTTTAAAAAAACAACAATCATTTTTTAATTATCTTATTCAATACTCTACGGTAAGGAGTTGGCATTGGCAGGTCTTCCAAATCGTCTATACTGAACCACTGTTCATTCTCGAGAGCACTTTCCCCATTCAACTCATAAACATTCATTGTGACTCGGTAACGAGTTATGCTATATTTTTGCACCGCAAGCAACCGTAACCCGGTCAATGATTCCGACACCCGATCAGGCAATTTCCACATTCCTTTTCTCCTCCTGCCCGTCTCCTTTTCGAGTAGGATCTTCTTACCCTTAAGGGCTAAGATAACATTCTCATTAATATCAGTAACTGCGGGTCTCGATTTTTTTATTGGTAGTGCCAAAGGATCTTTACTCAAACACCATGAAACAACAGGGCATTCCTGACACTGTACCGATTTTGATTTACATAATGTTTGCCCAAGTTCCATCAGAGCAGAGTTCCACAACCGCGCCCCTGAATCAGGTACNAGCGCACCAGCCCATTCCCAGATCTGCTTTTGACCATGGCTAGTATCAATCCTTTCTGTAAATTCAAATAGCCTAGCAAGGACGCGGGCAATGTTCGCATCCACCGCAGGGACAGAGGCATTAAATGCAAAACTTGCCACTGCACCCGCAGTATATTTCCCAATGCCGGGGAGCTTTTCAATGAGGCTAAGGTCAGATGGTAAGACTCCTCCATAATCCTTCATTACCGCAATCGCCACTTTATGAAGATTCCTCGCTCTCGAATAATAGCCTAATCCTTCCCAGGCCCTAAGCACTTCTTCCTCCGCAGCGGAAGAAAGAGACTCAAAATCTGGAAACCTCTCTAACCACCTCCGATAATAACCCCTTTCNAGAACCGTGGAAACCTGTGTTTGTTGCAACATAATCTCAGACACTAGAATTTCATAAGGATCCTTAGTCGACCGCCAGGGATAATCCTTACCAAACTCTTCAAACCAACTTATAAGCGCACTGTTCAATCGCTCTGACTCATCCAGGGGAAAAGGATCTTCGCATTTAGAAGCTTTCAATTGTTGTGCCATGTCCAGCTTGTGTTTAAATCAGTGAGTGGCAAAACAAATAAATTCATACACTCATCCGCTAAACTTGGAGCAAGTTAACGAATTGCGTGAAATCTTGGAACATGAAAATTTCGAATTTAAAACAAAAGAACATACTATTTTCTCTGCCGCTAAGGATCACCTGAGCATTAGTGTTTATCAGAAAGGGCCTAAAATACTAATTCAGGGTAAAAAAACTGAAGAATTCGTGCGTTTCACTCTTGAGCCTAAAATACTTGGCGAAGCCAAACTGGGTTATGAAGAAGAACTTAACCCGGAAATGTTTGAACCACACTTTGGCATTGATGAAAGCGGTAAAGGTGATTTTTTTGGGCCTTTAGTTATAGCAGGCGCTTATACGGATCAAAATCTAACACGTTCACTTCTTGATGAGGGAATAGCGGACTCCAAAAAAATAACTGACAGTAAAATTAAAAAACTTTCCAAAATTATTCGTGATAGCTCTGGAATCGAATATGAAATTATTATAATTGGTCCGAAGAGATACAATGAGTTGTATAGTAAGATAGGAAATCTTAATAAATTATTGGCTTGGGGTCACGCGAAATGTATAGAGAAACTTTGTGAAAAACGTCCTGATTGCAAGAGAGCACTAAGTGACCAATTTGCCAGGCCATCGGTCCTTCAATCCTCATTAGGCGAACGAGGGAAAAATATCATAATAGAGCAAAGGACCAAAGCGGAATCAGACATCGCAGTCGCAACTGCCTCTATTTTAGCTCGTGACGCATTCGTTACATGGATTGACAAGGCAACTGAGAAGTTCGGATTTCCAATTCCTAAAGGAGCATCTAATAAGGTCCAAGAGGCCGGAGAAATATTAGTTTCACAGCACGGCACCGAAATCCTTCAAGAAGTATCAAAGACTCACTTTAAAACGGCTCAAAATTGGTTATAAGAGCATTTAGACTGCATAAACATTACAATTACATTAAAGTGCACATGAGTNTCATTTTTCCGTTGCCAAATCAGTTCAGATCGCTATTTGTTTCTGCCTCCTCATTAAGGTAGATTTGGAGCAATGTCAGAAAATGAACAAAATCTCCTAATAATAATTANGCAATAAAGCANNTAAAAAATTTAATGAAAACAGCCACTAAGCGTGACCTCGTAATAAAGATCAGTAATGAAACAGGAATGACTCAGCAACAGGTTTTCGACGTTATTCAAAAAACATTAGANACGATCACACAAACACTCGCAGCCGGAGACGAAGTGGTATTGAGAAATTTTGGTTCATTCCAAGTAAAAGAAACAAAACAAAAAATCGGCCGAAATCCAAATAAGCCGGGAACCGATGTCATCATACCACCAAGAGCAATAGTTAAGTTCAAGCCTGGCAAAGAAATGAAAGAACGCGTGGCGACCGTTTTGCCTCAGATACAAAACTCAGAGGAACCTCAGCAAAGCTCANNATCAANAGTATTATAATTTAACATTTGAAGAACTTCCCGTNTCAGGAAGTCAGGATAAGAATTGGTTATTCTTCATTCCTTTTTCATTTGCTCGGAAATTGATNTTACTGCATCGATCCCTGGGCTCCCCTTAAAGTCTTTTACAGCGTTGGATAAAATCTCCATGGCGGAAACTTTATCTCCGCCTCTCATTTTTCCCTGAGCACGGAGTAAACAGACCCTTAATTGATCTTCGGAATTAGTATACAACAATGAAGCCTTTTTCAGCATCTCATCAGCATCCTTATATTTTCCTTCAGACATCATAAGAAGTCCGGTCGCTTCCAAAATNTTTCCACTCTTNAGCGAAGCAGCNGCTTTATCCAAATTAGAAATTAATTTCTCTGGTTCTGATGCCCAACGTAAAACAGCAATACTAAAAGCTTTATAGTCATTGTCCTTACCCGCTTCAATGTTACTCTTAATAATGAATGGTTGGTACAGTGGATCACCAATCATCACCTGCATCCATGAAAATACTGGAGTGGCTATCCAGCCGGCTTCCGCAAAAGTAAAACCCGCTAAAAAACGTGCATTAAACAAGTCAAGATGCGTAGACATCTGTAAAAAAGGCTCATAAACATTCCCGAGAACAGCACAGGCNCCGCGAGAAAGTAAAGGGCCTGACCAGTTCTTTAGGGTNGTGCGAAGTGTACTCGCAGAATATGAATGAATGTGAGCAGCTACTGCTCCCCTTTTAAATTGAAAGGCCGGNTCAACGAATGGCCCCTGAGCATTCTGCGTATACCACCCAAAATACAAAATAATATCTTTGCCAAGTGGAAAGCCTTTTGGCACACGGGTAGAAAACCGATCAACCAATGTAGGGATTCCCGCCTTCTTATAAAAACCATTGCAAGTTTCAAGCCAATCATCACCAATCTTATAGGCAGCTCCTTTCTCTTTATGCAAATTAGCTATATCGATCAGAGCCATGCCCCATAATCCAGACTCTTCAACTGCAATGGCATCATCAATAAGCCGTTTAGCTGTGACATAATTAGGTCCATCAATCCTGGACGTAAGAAGAATGTCAGGAGTTCCTCCAGGATCAGTTGATCTGAAGTAAGGATTANTCACTGNTCCGTTAAGCCTCGGAAAGTCCATATTGAAACAGGCAACTTCNGAATCAATANTCGCAGCATCATTTTCACCAGGCCCNCGATAAGTTGACGACTTTTGTTTTGAAGAATCCGATACGGTACTTTGTATCTTAAGAGGCATCCCAAACATAATCGCAGCAAACTTCATTTTTGTATGAACGGCCCGTAAATTTCCCTGGGAATCTTTTTTTCTTTCCCACCAACCATTAGCATCAAATTGTTTACGGAGCGGTTCCAGAATGGTCTTTTTATATTCGGAACGGGTGATAATCTCCTCAGTCGAACACTTCAGTCCAATTAGATTCTCAAAAGGTACATTTCTCTTGCCGGCATAATACGCAGCCAATTTNCGAGAATCGCCCACGTTNTGATTATAGATCACGAGAGTAGCGGACGGGTACTGACTATTTCCAAGGGGNTCTTTCCCCAACAAAGAGGATAAAAAGCAGAAAAAGAGTAAAGTTAATGATAAATTAAAATCAATAATTCGCTGATCAAATCCCATCATGATAATAATTTANAATACATAAAAATGCGAACTTGTGGTCAATTCGGATGCCNAAAAAAATGAAATGTTTGCAAACTTGAAACTAATTACCATCTATTAAGATAGGAAATCATTTTTTCACCATATCCAATCAATTGATTCTAATTGAATCCGGAGAACCCCTCAATATCGTTATATTATCCCAATAACATATGTTTTTGATCATGAGATCCCTCAAAATTTCTATTTTACTGATTTTTTCAATAATTTGCTTGTGCAATTGTTCCCAAAATCTTGTCCGGGTACAGCCCTATGATCGTGGCAATTTNTCGCAACTAGGCATGTCAGGTGAGCTGCATTCNTTNATCACAACAATGACTGAACATGGATACTTCTCAAGAGAAGGAAGCTTCGGAGGCGGCCTCGTTGGTGGAGGAGGTTGCGGATGCAACTAGATCAGGATCAGCTTTGATGAAGATGAGTCGATCCATTCCAATACGCAAGTACGGATCCGCCTTCTCTAAGGCGGGCCTAGCAACATTAATTATAAATAAAGGTACCGCCTCACAATTGCTTGTGTTAGAAGCAANGCACCTAAGCTCTGTTGCGCTAACTAAAGTCATTAAGTGGACAACCTTGAGCATCGCCGGACTAGGCACANATGATGCCGTTAGNGGTGCAACTCAAATCACACAAATTGCNCCGTCTGCCGGATCATCAACTGTCCCTGCCAAGGCAGGTGAACTNCTAAACCTAGTTTATCAAATAACAGGAGCTCCACACCGAGCAAGGAGCTGGGCCGTCATAGGTGAACTGCCTGAAGGCNTAACTCATCTCAACTCAACTAACAGCAACACGGACGGCATCACTGGAATTCCAACGCAACCAGGAAATTACAGAATAAGTGTAAGGGCCTATAAGAACTCTAACAACAGCGGCTACAATTACACTAAAACTTTCACAATAGAAGTGGCGCCCGGTGCACAACCTCCCTCTATATCCACTCAGCCCATNAGCCTCATCACCACTTCAGTCAGTGAAGAAATTCTAAAAGTCATCGCTAGTGGAAANGGGCTCGAATATCAGTGGTACAAGGGAAATTCAGGTAATACCTCAAAACCAATTCAAGGAACAAATGCCGATTCACTAAAGATTGGATCATTGAATGAAGATACCAATTACTGGGTAAGAGTTTCCAATGACTCAGGATTCATTGATTCAGACACGGCAAAGTTACGGGTAATTGACAACTACGGTGCCTGGGCATCAGAAACTTTTAGGACTGCTAACATTGTTCCTGAAATGACAGAACCAGATGCAGATGCAGATGATGATGGATTGACGAATGAGAGGGAATACGTCCTGGGTAATTCTCCAATCGAACAAAGCATAGATGCAGAAACTACTCTGAAACTACAAAACTCTATGGCTGAGTTCTCTTTTCAGACAGAGCCCGCTACCGGCAAAGGTTACATTGGTCTAGAGCGTGTATACAGCCTAGAAAAATCCGATGATTTATCCAAAGATTCTTGGATGCCTGTGGAAAAATATCAAAACATTATTGGTGAAGGACAGAAAATCACAATTTCCGAATCCGCGACTCACGGATCAAAATATTACCGCTTAACCGTTAAGCTTAGAGAAAAATCTTGAATGGTTAACAGCTATCACCGGCCAATCATCCTGACTTGTCTCCTTCCTTGGGCAATCTCAAGGGCCAATGACCTCAGTCAAGAATATGATTATGGTTTTCAAATATATGATGAAGGTAATGAGAGAATCAGAGTCGAAGCTAATTACTTCAGAGGAAAAATTAATCTTACCGATGAATCGACGTTCAGGTTCCAGCTCCTCAATGACGCAATCACAGGGTCATCACCTACGGGCGTTCTCCCAGGCGGAGATCAACCTTTCATATCCGATCTTGAAGATGTGAGGACTGGAATACTTGGTGCACTCCAATACAGTACAGAAGATCATAGGATAGAGCTCGAACTATCAAAAAGCGAAGAATCTGATTATTTTTCGACTGGAATCTCATTGAATTATGAGAAGGATTATAATCTTGGCAACACCACAGTAGCCCTAGGTGTTAATTACCTCGATGATGTTGTCAAAGTTCCTCTCCTAGAAGATGAGAAAAAAGACGGCTATGACGTATTCGCTGGCATCACTCAGGTCTTAGGAAAAAATACTATCATTTCAGCAGATCTCACTCTTGGATACGCAGAAGGTTATCTTAACGATCCATATAAGGTAGTTCAAAGAAACGAAGACTTTGTGATTGCCCCCGGAATC
>PAPL01000057.1 GCA_002708885.1 Verrucomicrobiales bacterium
GATAAAAGCCCTGATATTATCGATAGAGGTGGATTAAGATCGATGTATGAGGATGGATGAATTATCGATAAATATGCATGATTTATGGATCAACTATTGGGATAGAATAAAGGTATGGATAAAAGCCCTGATATTATCGATAGAGGTGGATTAAGATCGATGTATGAGGATGGATGAATTATCGATAAATATACATGATTTATGGATAAATATGCATTTCCATCTATAGGAGAATTTATATCATCCAATTCTATTGATGATCGTATAATAGATGGGCTTTAAATAAGCTCCGGCATTGGTCTCCAACCGTCCACGAGATAATGGGGCCTGCCCGTTAAATCGGGAAGAGTAGTGGTGTTGGGGTCAATTCCCATGTTGTGGTAAAGCGTGGCCATGACTTCGCCCATGTGAACTGGGCGGTCATCTGCTTCTGCTGCTATTTTATCAGTAGAACCAATAATTTTTCCAGTAGGCATTCCACCACCCGCGAGAAGTGCACATGAAACATTGGGCCAGTGATCGCGGCCGGCATTTTTATTGAGTTTGGGTGTTCTTCCAAACTCGCCCCAGGCGCACACTGTCACATCTTTGTCCATTCCTCTCTCATGCAAATCCTCTATGAGCGCACTGAGGCCCTGATCAAAAATCGGAGCATGCTCTTTCATGCCTTTAGTATTATTAGAATGAAAATCCCAACGACCGAAATTAAGGGTAACGCATCGTGCCCCGGCTTCGACTAAGCGTCGGGCAATTAGAAAATGTTCATTGTTCTTTGGAGCACCATCACCAACGTTCTTTGGATCCCCTTTCCCATAACGCTCTCTTAGCTTGGGATCTTCTTTTTCGATGTTAAGAGCATTAGCAAGGCGACTCGAAGTAAGCAGGCTGAAAGCTTGTTGGGTAAAACCATCGAGTCCTTCTATCTTGCCAGTCGCATCCAGATCCCTGCGCATTTGATCAAATGAGAGTAGAAGATCCTTGCGCTGAGAAAGCCTTTTCGTAGTAATATCGTTCAGAACCATGTCCTTCATCCCGGGTCCAGAGGGTCGGAATGGGCTGTGCTGAACTCCTAAATATCCAGGCATTCCTGAAGAACCGTAAGGAGGATGTCCAGCCTTGGGCGCTAGACCAATGAATGGAGGAGTTCTTGGGTCAGCAGACCCCATCAAGCGCGACAGGGCTGAGCCGATAGAAGGCCATCCACCGGGGGGTTGTCCTTTAGAATTAAGGGTCGAGCCTTTCCTGCCAGTATAACACATGAAAGAGTCATGGCTTCCGTTTGGAGCACCAACGACTGAGCGGATAGCGACGCACTTATCCATGATTTTAGCCATGCGGGGCATGAGTTCGCCAATCTGTATTCCATCAACGTTTGTGGGAATAGCGCCTAAGTCCCCACGATATTCTGAAGGTGCGTCAGGCTTGGGATCCCACAAATCCTGATGCGGAGGCGCGCCGGCCATATAAATCATAATTAGGGCCTTATGAGAGGATTTCCCACTATTTATGGCTTCAGCTTGAAGTAACTGAGGCAATGAGAGTCCACCCATTCCGATTGCACCAACGCTCAAAAAATCACGACGGGATATGCCGTCACAAAGGTTACCTTTGGAATTACCGTAAACCTCAAGCATTATTTAAACTAACATGTTAATAATAGTATAAGTCAATTGATCTAAAATATTTTATTTTAGTGTTCCTTTCTACAAAGCATTGTATTTGGATCTCTCGCACTAAGATGATATAAAAAATCAATGATCTGATGATAAAAACGTTGTTTCAATCAATGTTTATAATGAAAAAATCGATTTAGAGAACTTTTGAAATGACGTTAATTTATATGCCCGTTTGGAAATCGACAGCATGCATGCAGAACAACAAAGAATAAGCTCGATAGGACCTGAGTCACTGAAAGGTTTTTGGGCTCTATTCTTGGTCCAGTATCAGGGAGCTTTCAGTGATAATCTGTTCAAGTTTCTTGTAATTTTTTCCAGCATTAACAGTTTGGGCGTTGAACAAGACGCCCTAAGGGATTTCCGTTTGTTTCTGATCGTGGCGGTCTTTGCTTTGCCATTCATCTTCTTTTCAATGGCTGCAGGATGCTTAGCGGACCGTTATTCTAAGGGTAGGGTCATTACATGGACCAAGAGGCTTGAAATTGGAATTATGATTTTGGGGGTCTTTGCTCTTAAATCCGGAGAGTTTAATTACATGTTGGGAGTGATCCTTTTAATGAGCATCCAGAGCGCGATCTTTAGCCCGGCAAAATATGCTTCATTGCCGGAATTGCTACCCAATGAAAAATTAAGTTGGGGTAACGGTGTGATAGGTTTAGGCACATTTGGTGGAATCATTGCCGGAGGAACAGTGGCCGGTTTACTGTCTTCTTGGTTCAAAGAGGACGTGTGGCAGTGCGGAGGGATACTAGTCATCCTTGCAGTGGCCGGAACTA
The DNA here is from genome assembly GCA_002708885.1 of Verrucomicrobiales bacterium. GTDB lineage: Bacteria > Verrucomicrobiota > Verrucomicrobiia > Verrucomicrobiales > DEV007 > EC70. The sequence continues at coordinate 2,453 of PAPL01000057.1, forward strand.
TAGTCTCACGTTGGATCACACGTCATCCGGCAGCGAGCCCCGGTAAACGGATTAAAATTAATTTTATAGGCGATTTAATTCACAATCTCAAGGAAGCCGGAAAGAGCAGGGTATTGGGCCTTGCCATTGTGGGCAGCATTTATTTTTGGTTAATCGCTGCGCTCTATGAACCCACATTAGTTGTTTTTGGTAAGGACCTTGAACTGACGGATTTTCAGATCAGCCTAATGCGCGCGTGTCTGGCAATAGGTATTTCTATAGGTAGCGTTTCGGCTGGCTACCTTTCGCAAAACAAGGTCGAGTATGGTCTGATACCTTTAGGATCATTAGGACTTGCGATTTGCTCAATTGTTTTAGGTTTTTTCGACCTTAGTTTTGTTCAGATCAGTTTTTTACTAGTTTGCCTAGGTATTTCAGGGGGCTTTTTCAATGTGCCTGTCAGTGCCCTCATTCAAAAACTTCCAGCCAGAAAAGATAAAGGTTCAGTCATTGCGGCCAATGGATGGCTCACTGCTCTGGCAATGGGCTTGGCTGCATTGATTTTTTATCTTTTCAAGGTTCAGCTTGGAATCGATGCCAAAGCGATGTTTTGGGTCATTGGATTAACTACCATTGCTGGAACAATTTATGCAGTCTGGCTAGTACCGGATTCGCTGGCAAGATTTGTGCTATGGGCACTGACTAATACTCTTTATCGGGTTAAGGTCCTAGGGAGAAATAACTTACCAGAGAGAGGAGGGGCGCTTCTCGCGTCTAACCATATTTCGTTAGCCGATGCACTTTTCGTAATAGCCTCAACGGGTCGACGGATCCGATTTATCATGCACAGGGATCAGTTCAACAGGTGGTGGGTCAAACCTATAGCAAAGATGCTAAGAGTGATTCCTATAGCTTCTGATTTTGGTCCTAAAGAATTGTTAAAATCACTGAAAAAAGCTAGCGATTGCCTGAAAGATGGCGAACTGGTTTGTATCTTTGCTGAAGGTCAAATCAGCAGAATTGGCGGACAAACTTTGGCCTTCCAGAAAGGAATGGAACTTATCATGAGAAAGCAGGATGCACCGATAATACCTGTTCATCTGGATAATGTATGGGGGAGCATTTTCAGTTTTCATCAGAAAAAGGTTTACTGGAAAGTCCCCCGACAGATACCATACCCTGTCACCGTTAGTTACGGAAAACCTATGCCAACAGATTCTTCACATACCGAAGTCAGACGAGAAGTGGTAGCGCTGGGAGCCGATGCATGGGCTCAAAGGAAGGGACGCATTTCAACGATCGGCAGGGCCTTTGTCCGGACAGCAAGGAGGGCCAGGACCAGAATGGCTTTTGCTGATAGCTCCGGCAAGAAATTAAGTTATATGCGGGCATTGATGGGGTCCATTATCCTGACTAAGAGATTGCGCAAAGAATGGGACGGGCAACAGAAGGTCGGGATTCTTATCCCGCCCAGTGTCGGTGGGGCACTGACTAATCTTGCCGGAATTTTGATGGGTAAAACGGTAGTTAATCTTAATTATACCCTATCAGAGGAAGGGATAAGGTCCTGCGTTGAGCAATGTGATATTAAATGTGTTATCTCGTCAGAGAAAGTAATTCGCAAACTCAAAATTGATCCTGGCGTTCCAATGCTTGCTCTAGAAGATATTGCAAAGGATCCGAGCCTAATAGAGAAAATCAGCGCGGCTCTCTTAGCATATTTGTGTCCGAGGGGGATTCTATTAAACAAGCTATCTGAGGGCAATCCTGCATCCTTAGATGATATTGCAACAATCATTTTCAGTAGCGGCAGTACCGGCGAACCTAAAGGAGCAATGCTGAGTCATTATAATATTGTTTCTAACATGATGCAATTGAACCAAGCCTATGACTTTAACCGTGATGACCGGTTCCTCGGGGTTTTACCATTCTTTCATTCACTAGGGTTTACGGCAACGCTCATTGGTCCCGCAGTCATTGGGGTTGGGGCAGCTTATCACCCCCTACCCACTGATACCAGATCCATCAGCAAGCTGATTCCTCATTATAAATTGACCTTACTTTTAGCTACACCAACTTTCCTTCAACTTTATCTAAGAGGCATTAAACCTGAACAAATGCAGACCATTAATCTGGTAGTTGTCGGTGCTGAAAAATTACCTCAACGTTTGGCCGTTGCCTTTGAAGAAAAGTTCGGACTGCAGCCTCTCGAAGCATATGGCTGCACCGAATGCTCACCCGGTGTTGCTGTTAATACTCCGAGCCTGATTACCGATGATTTGAGTCAGACCGGGAACCGTCCGGGCACCATTGGCAGGGCATTACCGGGCATGAGTATTAAAATTGTGGACCCCGAAACCGAAGAACCCTGTAGCTTTAACGAGCCGGGTTTGATGTGGGTAAAGGGGCCCAATGTCATGCAGGGTTATCTTGGCAAGGAGAGCCTAACTGCCGAGGTTCTGGTAGATGGTTGGTATAATACCGGTGACATTGCGTCTGTCGATGAGGAGGGCTTTATCACTATCACTGATAGACTGAGCAGATTCAGCAAAATTGGAGGTGAAATGGTTCCTCACATTAAGATCGAAGAGTTACTACACACAATTGCTGAACTAACAGAGCAGTCCTTTGCAGTTACCGGGATACCTGATGAAAAGAAGGGAGAACGACTTGTGGTCTTATTTACTATCAAAGAAGAAAACCTTAAAGAAATCACGGATCAACTTGGTAAAGCAGACATTCCTAATTTGTGGAAACCCAGATCAGATCAATTTTTCAAAGTAGAAAATCTTCCTTACCTAGGTAGTGGAAAATTGGATCTGAAGGCGATCAAGACAACAGCTCTTGAGATTGCAGAAAAGTAGATTCTTCTGATATTTACCTAGGACAAACGAATCATGTCCTTGATGGATTGATACCAAAGAAAAAAGAGACCTTTCCATGAATAACAGAAAGTTCCGTTCCCAGATAATTTGAGCAAACCGCGGTCCAGATTATGATCGACTTGGTTTCTCATTTCCTTTTCAGTTAATTTACCCAGTTCTTCAGGATCTGTTTCCTTAAGGTCGCTGTCGATGATTCCTTTGCTTTGCAAGAAATCTTGATGAATTTCAATCATTTCATTAAATGATTCGATGCCGCGCACGCAATTAACTACACACTCTGGTGTCAATTTCATTGCATAGCTGAAAGGGTAATTCCAAGTTATCAGAGTTTTGCCGTTAGCAGTCCTGGAACAAACACTCATATAATTAAAAGCTAAATGACTCTGGCTGTTTAAATTGATTGTGGCTTGAGCCCTAGATTTTGGATCATAAAAAAAGCGAACGAACTGATCGACACCGCCCCATTCCCACCCTGAGTCCTGTATATGCTCAAAGCCAGCCACTTCTACTTCATTTGTGAATTCCCTCAGTTGAGGAAAAATATTACGGTTCGGAGGGAACCGGTTCTGCATTTTCTTATCTAGGGGAAGCTTCATTTTTCGGATGCGTGTCATGATGTCAATGCCAGGAAGAAAGAACCAAAACAAAGCTGTCAAGATGCCCCAAATCACATCATGACCACTCAAAAAGTATCCGGTCAAAAACGATGCGATGAGTACGCAAAAGGCTCCGAACTTGCGGACAGCGGCAAATTCAAATGAGCGGCAGCCATAGGCTAAAAATAGTGCTCCTATTACTAGAAGAGTTTCAAACATTTAAATAAGCGTAATGCGCGCATTGCTAATGGAAAATAAATATACGATTTGGTATTAGAGTGACGAATATAAAATGAATTTCTTTCGCTTTATTTTATCTCGGGCCGAAACTGCTCCTTCTGCGAAAATTTGGTGATTCAGAATCTTCGGTGGAATTATCTTTGTAAAATAAAATACCGTTTTTGCGAAGATTTGCTATGAAACCTTTGAAGTCTTTTTTGAGTTCTTCGTCCTTGAGTATTGAAGCCAATATACCACCACCATTATTAATTCTTTCAAATGCTTTGTCAGCCCCCTCAGCCGCGGCAGTGAGCTTTTTGAGTCCAGGTTCGATGGCGCTAATTGTTTCACTACCACTATCGAGTATTGGTCCAATCTTTTCAGCCGCTGCGTCAACTTTGATACTGGCCTTCTTCATGTTGGCTAAGAGTTCACGTAGGTTATTAGTATTGTCATCGCCAAGGACTTTATTATTTATTGCATCAAGTGCATCTGCGAGTTCAGCGACAGCACGATTGAAGCTTTTGAGGTTTTCTTCCCTGAGAATATTTTGATCCAATTTTTCGACGGCACTGCCAATGTCCCCCAAGGCTGACCTGACATCCTCAAGAACGGCCTGACCTTTATTTGATAGGGATTCGGCTGAGGAGGCAAGTGCTCCTAGTCCAGTGATCCGTTCACCTTTGATCTTTGATCCGGGAGCAATGAAATTTCCTGTCCTATCATTAGGAACTTCAATTTCTATCATGGCATCTCCTAAAAGGCCGCTCGTGCCAATGGAGAATTTGGCTCCTTCAGGAATTTGAAAATCGTCATAAATTTCCAGTTTAACGATGGCGCCACCATAATTTTCGAGGTTCACGGTTGGAGCCTCTGCCAGCCTGCCGATTTTAACACCTCCAAGACGCACATCCGTTCCCTTTATTAGTCCGCCACCATCATCAAAAGTCACAGTCAGTGAGTAAGTTTCTTCAAAACGGTCACCAAAGTTACCGAATTTAAGAACTAAAAACCCTAGTAACAGTAAACCTATCAGTAAGAAGAAACCCACAAAGAGTTCGGTCCGATTCTCTTTCATATTATCATCTTTCCATTTTTTTCCGGCACATACTCAAAGTGCAGGACTCATACAATGTAACCGCAAAAAGAGAATAAGCTAGAGCTCCTCTGACGGAAGGCCATTTATAAAATTAGTAATTATAGGATCCTCACTACTATCCATTTCTTCAGGAGTTCCGCAAAAATACACAGATCCTTTGCGTAAAAAAGCGATTCTATCAGCAATGCTTCTTGCGGATTTCATATCATGAGTGACCACGACAGAGGTGATTCCATAGTCTTTTTGCATCTGAATGATTAAAGAATCAATGGAACCTGTTGAAACCGGATCAAGGCCCGCAGTGGGCTCATCATAAAGAATGGATTCGGGCTTCGCAATCATTGCCCGGGCCAGTGCAACGCGCTTGCGCATTCCCCCACTCAACGCGCTAGGCATTTTATTTATATGTTCTTCGAGGCCCACAAGGCTAAGCGCTTTGGTCACTTTTTCTGTAAGTGTTTTGATGTTTTTTTCTCCACGTTCCCTCAACGGAAAAGCAACATTTTGACCGACGCTCATAGAATCAAAGAGTGCACCATTCTGAAAAAGAACTCCGATCTTTTGACGTATCGCAGAGAGCCCCTTTTCATTGAGTTCACTGATGTCCTGATTGCCTATAATGACGCGGCCGCTGTCTGGTCGCATCAGGCCTGTTATGTGTTTAAGAATGACACTTTTCCCACCACCACTCGCTCCGATCAAAACTATCGTTTCCCCTGCGAAAATATCGAGATTCACGCCCCGAAGAACCTTTTGTGTTCCGAGTTCTTTGTGTATTCCCTCTAGTCGAATGGAAACTGTTTGGGACACTCCATTTAAATCTTTGTCCATACTGAACCACAAAATGATTAGACCATATATAAACAAAACGCAAACGACTCAGTAAAAGGCTTCCCGTTCTTGTAAATTAATTAGATCCTTTAATTCTAAAAATAAGTATTAATTTCTAGAGAATAACGAAGCTTAAAAAGGTGAAAAAAAAGACCGCCAAAGATGCCAATCTATCATGGCAAGGAGGCATTATTTCATTACGCGAGGTGCGTCAGAATAATCTGAAGGGCTTTGATTTGGATTTGCCCCTCGGGCAACTGATCGTGGTTACCGGTCCCAGCGGTAGCGGTAAATCATCATTGGCTTTTCAAACATTATATGCGGAGGGGCAGCGCCGATACATTGAAACTTTTTCGCCCTATACCCGTCAGTTCTTTGAGCGGATGGACAAGCCAAGAGTTGAAGAAGTTAATGGTATTCCTCCATCAATTGCTATTGAGCAGGGCAACACTGTCAGGACAACACGATCCACAGTGGGAACTCTGACCGGAATTAATGATTATTTAAAAATGTTATTTGCTCAAATTGCGAATGCATATTGTCCAGAGTGTGGAGAGGAAATTTTTGAAGATAATGCTGAGTCTGTTACTCGATTTGTTAATGAGAATTTGGGAGGAAAATCCGTTCTTGTCGGTTTTGGAGTACCGGTACCAAGCCGAATGAAACCAACCGAGTTTTTCCAGTTACTTACTGCGCAAGGTTATTTAAGAATATGGATATCGGGTAACCTGTATCGGACCGATGAGCCCGAAAAGTACCCTAAAAAGACATTGCCTAAAGTTGTTAACGTCGTTCAGGACAGAATCAAAATCAGTAATAGGGCCAATAATAAAGCACGACTGAATGAGGCAATCGAAAGTGCATTTCTTTTTGGTAAGGGAGCCATGAAATTGATTGATTCTGAATCTGAAAAGGACTGGTCCTTCTCGAGCGGCAGGCAATGTGCTCCTTGCGGTATAACTTTAAGAGATCCGTCGCCGGGCCTATTTTCATTTAATAGTCCCTTAGGCGCTTGTCCTCAATGCCGCGGATTCGGTAGAACTTTAGGCATTGATCTTGACCGAGCATTACCTGATAAGTCACTTTCAATCAGGGAAGGAGTTGTAAAAGCATTTCAGGGTGAGCGCGGATCAGAATGCCAGACCGATTTGCTTGAATGCGCGAAAGTCAAAGGGATAGACATTGACTTAGCTTATGAGAAATTGACAAAGAAAAATCGGGAATGGGTCCTTTATGGTGAACGTGGTGATCCGGAATTAAATTGGCAAGAGGGTCTTTGGTATGGAGTGAAAGGTTTTTTCGACTGGATAGAGAGAAAGTCTTACAAAATGCATGTGCGAATATTTCTCAGCAGGTATAGATCTTATACAACATGCTCCACTTGTCGAGGGACCCGTTTACAACCTGACGCTTTAAATTATAAGATTGGAAATCACACCTTGCCGGATATTTGGCAGTTGCCTATTTCTGATCTTTTGAGCCTATGGGGCGAAAAAAAATCACAACTGACTGAGCTTTCAAATTTGGATCCGGCGGCCCTCCTTCTTCGGGAGGAAGTTGGTTCGAGGCTAAGGTATATGAACCGCGTTGGTCTTGGATATCTGACACTTGACCGCTCAGCAAGATCACTTTCTGGAGGAGAAATGCAGAGAGTGCATCTCACAACATGTTTAGGAGCCTCATTGGTTAATACATTATTTGTTCTTGATGAACCCAGCATTGGGCTACATCCAAAAGACACGCATCAGTTGATCAATGTTATGAATGATTTGAGGGACGCGGGGAACACTGTGTTGGTTGTCGAACATGAAGAGAGCATCATTAGAGCAGCAGATCAGCTAGTAGATATTGGACCGGGACGGGGTGAGGAAGGTGGAAATTTGGTATATGTAGGGCCCATTTCAGACTATGAGAAGAGCGAAGAGAAAATCAATTCACTGACTTTGGATTATCTTTCCGGAAATAAAAGTATTCCAATACCAACTACAAGAAGAAAACCAAAGAAGAGAAACGCATTGAAGGTCCGCGGTGCATCTCACAACAATTTGAAAAACATAGATCTGGAAATTCCTCTTGGACTTTTTGTTTGTGTGACTGGCGTATCAGGATCGGGAAAATCAACCTTAGTTCATGATGTTATTTATCTTAATTTGTTACGTGAAAGGGGTGAAAGGACCGAGGACTTACCCGGCACAGTGCAGTCTATTTTGGGTCACAGCGGGATCGGACAAGTAGTACTAGTAGATCAGTCTCCACTTTCGCGTAATCCTCGATCTACTCCTGTCGTTTACGTTGGGGCCTTTGAGAACATAAGAAAACTTTTTGCCGAAACGCCCGAGGCTAAGGGTTCAGGCCATATGCCCGGATACTTCAGTTTTAATTCTGGATCAGGACGTTGTGGGCGTTGCTGGGGAAATGGATTTGAGAAAGTCGAAATGCAGTTCCTTTCGGATCTTTATGTTAGGTGCCCAGAATGTGAGGGCAAACGTTATGGACCCGAAGTGTTGGCATTTGAATTGGAAGGGAAATCAATACATGACATACTGGATCTTACGATAGAATCGGCCATTGATTTTTTCGAATCAATGGAGAACAAAAAAGCGGCTAGAGTCGCAACGGATTTAAAACCACTAGCTGATGTGGGTTTGGGTTATCTTAAACTTGGCCAGCCCATTAATACTCTGAGCGGTGGGGAAAGCCAGCGCCTTAAACTGGTCGGGCACTTGCTGAAAAATAAGCCAAAAAAGAAAGATAAGAGCCAAGCCAAGGATTTACTTCTTTTTGATGAGCCTACGACCGGACTGCATTTTGATGATATTAAAATATTACTGAAAGTTTTTCAGCGATTAGTCGATGATGGACATTCGGTCTTAGTCATAGAGCATAACTGTGAAGTGATAAAGTGTGCTGATCATGTGATAGATCTTGGACCGGAGGGAGGATCTGAGGGAGGAGAAATAATTGCGGTTGGTACACCAGAGGAGATAAAAAAAGAAAAGAAAAGTTATACAGGAAAATTTTTATGGAGTGATTACAAATCAAAAAATTCCCTCAAATCAACTAGACACAGGGAACCCTCAAAAAATATAATCAGTGTCCGGGGGGCCCGGGAAAATAATCTGAAGGACCTGAGAATTGATATTCCCCATGATGCTTTCACTGTAATTACCGGGCTGTCAGGATCCGGTAAGTCGACCTTAGCTTTTGATGTTCTTTTTGCTGAAGGGCAGCGTCGGTTCTTGGACAGCATGTCAGCGTATGCACGTCAATTCGTTCAGCAGATGGAAAGGCCGGACGTTGATCAAGTTCATGGACTTCCACCTACTGTTGCTATCGAACAACGCGTCAGTAGAGGAGGAGGTAAATCGACTGTTTCGACGGTCACTGAAATTTACCATTTTCTACGTCTTTTATTTGCAAAGGTCGGAACCCAATATTGCCCTGACTGTGGTGTGCCAGTCGATAAGAAGAGCAAAAACTCTATCATATCTTTGGTAAAAAAGACTTTGAAGCTAGGTCCAGTAAAACTCCTATCGCCGCTAATAAGAGCAAGAAAAGGATTTCACACTGACACGGCTGCCCGGGCACTTAGGCAGGGAATGAAAAAACTCTTGGTCGATGGTAAGTTTATGAAAAGTGCGGGATTTCAGAAACTTGAACGGTTCAAAGAGCATACGATTGATGGGCTTGTTGCTGAACTGGACGAAAGATCTAAACATTCTGAAATCACCGAATCTGTTGACGATGCGCTCCGGTGGGGACATGGAACGGCTTTTATTCTGAGGGAGAACGGCAAGAGGATAGTGCTCAGCTCAGAAATGTCTTGTCCTGACTGTGGAAATGCATTTGATGAATTGGATCCCCGTCTATTTTCATATAATAGTCCTCACGGATGGTGCCATTCGTGCCGGGGATATGGCTACATTGTTCCTTCACTGGGCGATTATGAAAAACATGATTCCATTACTGCCGCTGAATTGGAGGAGGAAAGGCGTCACGGAACCGCTAAAGAAAAGATAAAAGATATATGTCCAGTCTGTGACGGCGCCCGAATCAACCCAGTTGCACGAAGTGTCTGGGTAGATCATATAACGATTGATTCACTCACTAAAGTTTCTGTAGCAAATGCGATTGAAATAATTAATGGATTTTCTTTTGAGGGGACCAAGGAGCTCATTGCTAGGGATATCCTTTCAGAAATTAAACAACGATTATTTTTTCTACAAAGGGTCGGACTAGGTTATCTCGGACTTGACCGTAGTGCTACGACATTAAGCGGCGGAGAGAGTCAGAGAATTCGTTTAGCTGCACAACTGGGTTCAAATCTTCGGGGCGTCCTTTATGTTCTAGATGAACCAACTATAGGGCTTCACCCAAGAGATAATGATCAACTACTTAAAACTTTAACTTCTCTCAGGGATCAGGGGAATAGTCTGGTCGTAGTAGAACATGATGAAAACACAATTCGTTGCGCGGACCATCTTGTTGATCTGGGTCCAGGGGCCGGCAAAGAAGGTGGAGAATTAGTTTTTCAAGGAAATCTCCACTCCAAAAATCAAAAAGGAGCAAAGGCCTCTCTTACTCTAAGTGCAATATCAGACCAGATAGAACACCCCATCTCAGGGAAAAGGCGTAAACTTCCGGCCCAATCATCTGAAGAGGGTTGGATTAGAGTTAAAAATGCCAATGCCAATAACCTGAAGAGCATTGATTTTTCAATTCCTTTGGGCCGGCTAACTGTTCTAACTGGCGTTTCAGGAAGCGGCAAGAGTTCTCTGATGCGAGGAGTATTAAAACCCGCAGTCGATTCGAAAATTAAATCTAAAAGAACGAGAGAACGTACTCATAGGACCTGGGAATCGATTACCGGTACAGATCAGATTGTTGCAGCATATGAAGTTGATCAAAGCCCGATAGGTAAAACGAGCCGGTCGACCCCGGCGACATATGTGAAGATCTTTGATGAGATCCGCAAACTCTATTCTAATGTTCATGAATCGCGATTGAGAGGATATGGTCCGGGCCGGTTTTCCTTTAACACTGAGGGTGGTCGGTGTGAAACTTGCGGAGGCAATGGCCGTATAAAATTGGAGATGAATTTTTTGCCCACTACCTGGGTCGAGTGCGGCGAGTGCAGAGGGGACCGATACAACAGGGCAACGCTTGAGATATTTTTTAATGGCAAGAACATTGCGCAAGTGATGAAAATGAGCGTGTCTGAGGCGTGCGAATTTTTTGATGCCCAGCCAAAAATTCAAACGACCCTTGCTCTTCTAAGAGACACGGGATTAGGTTACCTCAGCCTTGGTCAGCCGAGCACAACATTGAGTGGTGGCGAGGCTCAAAGAATCAAACTAGTAGCGGAAATCCGCAAAGGTCAAGGCAGGGCACGTAATGCAAAGATGAAAGGAGCAGTAGGTTCTTGTTCCAATCTTTATTTGATTGAAGAACCTACTATTGGTTTGCATCAGAATGATGTGGTCAATCTGATTGGGGTCCTGCATGCGCTTGTTAATGAGGGACACACCGTCATTGTAATAGAACACAATACCAGCATCATGGCCGAAGCTGATTACATTTTAGATATTGGTCCTGAAGCAGGTGAAGGCGGAGGGCAGATAGTGTCAAAGGGTCGCCCTGAACAGGTAGTTCGTTCGAAAAAGAGCAGAACCTCTCCTTTTTTGAGGAAAATAATAAATAGTTAAGAATCAATAAAAATAGGGGTTTTGTGAGTTTATTTTTCTTTAAATTNGGNAATTATTTTGGCAAAAACTCTGAAAAACACACAAAAAACACACAAATTGTTAAAAATTATAGAAATTTTAGAATTATTAAATAAATTTGTTAAATTTTAGAATTTTTTGTGACTTTTTGATTTTAACNCCCATCTAACTAGTAAATTATGGCTACTGGAACTTTGACCATTTCAACAGACCTCATGAATTCGTGGCTGCTCAAGCGGTTACGTCCGACTTCTTCTCCTCTGGTCCGAGGTGGAGAGGCTATAGCGTCTCAATCATCCTCTAATNTAGAGGAATCANAGATAAACAATCAACTCACAGTTGATCAGGAAATAAAAGTCTTAGCACATGCAGCTAATGAGCTAGAGAANGCTTATTCTGATGTCATTGGCGGACTGAATAATATTCATGGCCGCAAAATGCAGGAAATGAANGAACCGTTNACTCAAAGGTTAAACGCACTGATCAAAGCCCTTCAGGAAGANGACATGGATCAGGCAAAGGATTCCGCTAATCGATTAATGTTACTAATCAATGAAATGCAGGCCAATATACCGGCATGGGATTTTGTACGTGCCCTACAATTACTTGCAGATCGCTGCAAGTCTTTAGGCTAAACCCAAGTAGAGGAAATTAATTTAAAAAGCCCCGGTGNACTTNNAAGTTCACCGGGGCTTTTTTATTGTTTGGTAATTTGGTTTGGATTATGGAGTCACTTTCATTATTCCGTTCATGACTGCCCAGTGGCCAGGGAAAGTGCAAATAAATTCATAATCGCCAGGCTTGGAAGGCGCTGTGAANTCAAGCGTTTCTTTNTGTCCNGCTTCTAGCATTTTGGTCCCATGTAGAATTTTTGAGTTTTTTGGTGCCTTCTTTACCGCATCGGCTCCCATGGCAATGGCTTGGTTTCCGATTTCTGCTCTTGAGCCGGGCTCCACTATGAGGAGATTATGAGGAATCACGTCTGGATTTAAAAAGGNGATCTTCACTTTGCTACCTGCCTTTACAGAGAAATTATTTAAATTGTATTTAAGCTGGTGAGGGATCGCAGCTATATCGACGATCGTTTGATTGCCTTGAACAACGACTTTTGGTTCAGGNNCTTTGTCCTCTTTGACCTTAGCAAGTTCACCGCCTCCGCGCGTGAAATCAACATTGTACCAAAAGTGCTGAACAGTTTTCGCAGCTCTGCGAACATTTGGATCAGCGCTCGTCAAAAGTGTTCCCATGAGCTTATCATCCTTCACGTTATGCGCTTGTAAGACCCAAAGAGCCTCTAACATATGGTGAGCTTGGGTTGGATTCTTCGCGTCGAAATTNGATACCCATTTGTTAATTTCTTCGACTAAAGGATCTGTCGGATGNTCACTAAGCTCAATCCGTGTACGNTAACGGACACCATCGATTGGGTGCTTTAAANTATTGAGCAGAACATTGATAGGTTCACCATCGATCGACACTGGTTTTTGCAGAGGCTTTGCAGTGTTAACTACTCGATAGATTCTTCCATGGTTATGGTCGCGTTGAGGGTCACGAATATTGTGCTGCATGTGNCCAATGATTACGTTGTGCCAATCAGACACNTANAGGGCCCCATCGGATCCAAAATCAGCNTCAGAGGGGCGAACGTTTCGGTCATCAGAAACGAAAAGATCTCCCAGTGGCTGACCATTGACTTCACCCGTTTCTGGGTTCCTCGTCAGCTTATAGTGCTTGAGTCCAAGGAAACCGATCGTGTTGCACAGCATAAAGCATTGTTGTTTATCGTCTGGAAAGTTGGCACTCGAAATGATACCGCTAGATGCTACTGGTCTGACTTCCTTCTTTAATAGCCCCCGCATAGCGAAACCGTTTCCTTTAGGAACGACCTGATAAGATCTCCCACCGGTACCGTCCGTAGCATAATGGTAGCCCCAACGGTCAAAGGAGATTCCGTGAGGGTTCGGACTGTTACCTGCGTGTTGACTAAAAGTAAAGGTCCTGGGATTGAACCTGTACATTGCTGAAGCACCTGACTTGTGCGGTGTTGTCCATGGTGTTTCCACATTACTAACGTGGAATACTCCCCTCTGGTAATAGAGTCCACCATCAGGACCATATTGAAAATTATTCATTGCGTGGTGAGTATCGGCCGAGTCAATTCCGCCTACCATTTTAATCCGAAGGTCAGCGACATCATCACCATCAGTGTCTTTCAGGAACCATATGTCAGGCGCTGATCCAACAAGAACCCCACCGTTCCAAAACTCAAAACCGGTCGGATTATGGATCTTTGCAAAAGTAATTGCCTTATCTGCTACTCCATCACGGTCCTCATCTGGAAGTATCAGGAGACGATCTGACATTTCTTTTAGAGGCTCCCATTTCGGATAAGTTTTCCATGCTGCGACCCAGAGCCTCCCCTTAGTGTCGACTGACATCTGTACAGGATTTACCAATTCAGGGAACATCTTTTCGTGAGCAAATAGGTTCACTTTGAATCCTTCAGGAACTCTTAATTTTTTTAAGGTTTCCTCAGGACTCGAATAAATCGCATTACCTTCTTTGCTTTTGTTTGAGCTTCGGCTCTTTCCTCCGATATTTGATTTAACAGCAACTGGCGGGGGCACGTTAGAATCATCCACTGTAAAGTTTGAGCCTAGCGCAGTTGCCCAAATCTTTGGATCGCGGTTAGAGGTCATCACATCTAACATTTTCAATTCGTGACGAAGGACGTCCGCATTGCTTTGTCCATCCACGAATTTTAGTCCTGACCGGCCTCCCCACACATCATTGCCATCAGTTGCTCGGTACCTATTGAACCAGAACCAGTTCTTGTAGGTCACTGAGCGACGTAATTTTTCCATGTCGTCTTCGACCTTCACTGTTTTGCCCAGAAGACCCTCAGCGATTACTTGGGCAACGTGACGATTGCCAAGTGCGTTGAGGTGCACTCCATTGATTGTGAGTGCTTCCTTGGATTTTGAATAGAGCTCCTTAGTCGGATTAAAAAGATCAACAAATGTTACACTTTTTTTATCAGCTACTGCCTTGATAGCTTTTGAGTATTCCTCTAACCGAACATTATTAGCTTTACCGTCCGGCAAATTTGGACTGTTTAGATTTTCGTGTGCAATTGGAGAGAATAAGACAATGCGAGGAGCGGATTCACCGTTTGGCTTTAGTTTGGTATAATTATCAATCATTCCCGACAAGTCGTTCATGAAAGATTCAAGACCCTTTTCTCCTTTGAATGATTCGTTGTATCCGAAAAANGCAAAAATAACATCAGCCTCGCAAATTTTCAGATAGGTTTCGGGCGAAGGAAAACCTTGATTCCTTGGCCTTTCTTTGACTGTGTCTCCAGTGAAACCGAGATTACGAAATCTTACTTCCTTTCCTTTAAGTTCACTTTGCAGGACAGCTTCAAACCAACCATCATGGTTGAACCGATCAGGCAAGCTATTTCCTATGAGGCAAACTGAATCACCTTTTTTGAATTCAAATTTTGCCAGAGCGGCAGAAGAACTAATAATTAATGAAAGGGCAGTTAAAATACCCAGATAAGTTTTTGGCATGGTGATTTTATACTACCAAAGGGTGCGTTCTGTTAACTAAAACTAGACAAAAATGTTATTTTTTTTACAGAGCCATACAGAATCACTAAAATTCCTATAGAAAAAGAACCCCATTTTAGATTTCAGATTAGTAAATGCCCCATTTAATTTTAATTCTTCGATGCTTTATTTTGGTTTTTCTGGCCAGTGAGCATGGTGTCGCCAAGCCAAATATTGTTTTTTTGTTAGCTGATGATCAGTCCACAATATCAATGGGCTGTTATGGTAATCCAGATGCCGAGACCCCCAATCTGGATTCTTTATCGAAGCGTGGAGTGACCTTTGATAATCATTATGACACGACAGCGATCTGCATGGCGAGCAGGGCAACGATACTTACCGGGAAATATGAATATGAGCACGGATGCAATTTCACTAAGGGCAAACTTAAGGCCAGTGATTTTGCTCGGAGCTACCCATTAGTACTGAGGCGGGCAGGTTACCTTACTGCCTTTGCCGGTAAGTTCGGGGTGGATCTGGCTGAGGGTTTACCTGTCAATTCTTTTGATAAGTGGGGAGGAGGCAAGGGCCAGACCAGTTATGTTACTTCAAGGAACGTGTGGATGAAAGACTATGCAAAAAAATATCCACACTCGACACTTTCTTATGGTGCATTTGGCCGTGANTTCATTAAAGAGGCAGCNAAGACCGATAAGCCTTTTTGTTTATCCATAAGTTTCAAGGCTCCACACATGCCTGACACACCCGATCCGAAATTCAAAGCCATTTATAAAAATAAGACTTTCAAGAGGCCNGCTAACTTTGGCCGAGAATATGCAAAGCACCTCAGCACCCAAAGCAAACAGGGGCGGCAATGGGAAAGGTGGGACAGTTGGGGATACAGTAGCAGGTATGATGAAGTGATGCGCAAGTACCACCAGTTAGTGCATGGAATCGATTATGCGACCGGAATGATACTAGANGCTCTTGAGAAAAATGGAGTNATGGAGAATACAGTTATTATTTATACTTCGGATAACGGNTTTCTTTGTGGTTCGCATGGTTACGGATCCAAGGTTTTGCCTTATGAGGAATCGGTTCGAGTACCCATGATTATTTTTGATCCTAGACACAAATCTAAAGGGCAGGGCATCAGGGTCTCTGCCATTACAGGTAACATTGATATTGCCCCAACGGTTCTTGAATTGGCGGGCCTGAAGGCCGATACAGGAACAGAAGGCAAGAGCCTAGTGCCGTTGATGAATGAACCGGAAAAAGAAATTCATGAACGATTATATTTAATGAATTGTTGGGGACCCTTAGCGGCTCAGAGCTTTGGAGTNGTTACCCGTGATTGGAAATACATCTATTGGTATTATGGNAAAGGAATGAATCCGGCTGAAGAGCTTTTTAATATGAGAAAAGANAAGTTGGAGCTNTTCAATTTAGCTAACAGGCCAGAACAAAAAGATGCTCTCCAATTGATGCGGAATCACTACGATAATGGTGTGGCATCTATNAAAAATAAAGCGGCACCAACACATAAAATTTATGGAAAACTATTTGATCGTCAGATTCCCTGGAAACAAAAGGAGCCATTAATTAATTCCTTTAAGAACAAGTGAAATTCAGATCNATAAATTTTGCCAGACACTCAGCNAATCTGAGCATAAAGTAAGGTTCCAAATGAGGAAATTAATCATTCATCCAATTGCATTATTATTTTCTTTTCATTGTCTGATTTGTACTTTTTTAATTTGCAGTTGCACTACAACACAAATCGGAAAATCAGATCTTAAGAACCTAAAAACTTCATCGAAAACCGGGTCAGGGCCTGTGTCACCGGGCCATCTTTATCGTGAAATTAAAGTGGTGAAGAGATTCATACCAAGGGGCCGGTATGGCAGAAAATACAAAAGGCCAATGAAGCCTCGTTACATTACAGTCCATTCTACTCAGAACTATAATGGTGATGCTTGGGACCATGCTCGTGCGTTGGAGAGAGGCAAACTGAGGGCCCCGAAAAGACGAAACGGAAACCGAATCGGATATCTGACATGGCATTTTACTATTCAGGAGGACGTTGTCATACAGCACCTTCCTACTATAGAGCAGGGAGAACATGCTGATTTTAATGGACCAGGGAATAACTATTCGATTGGAGTGGAAATGTGCGAGCACCGGGGCAATAGCAGACAAAGGACTTTGGAGAGGACAGCAAAACTTTGCGCCTCTTTAATGCATCAGTATCAAATTCCCTTAAAGCATGTGGTTCCTCATCAGCATTGGCCCCGCAAAGGTACCAAGCCCGAACACAAAAATTGCCCACATTTTCTAATGACAAACGGACGACCAGGAAAAAAATGGTCTCAATTTTTACGCTCAGTAAAACGTCAATATAACCGAATTCAGGCTCCCCAATCTGTCGCGATTTCCGGGAACTAGCGATTTAAAAAGTTATGAAACGCTAAGCAATTAGTATCACATATGGACTCAGGAAGATTGGTTGTTTTCGCTAGTATTATTTTCGTAATGATAAGCTCACTCAATGGGAGGGCAGAGGACGAACCATTTTTTCATACATGGGAAGTGCAGATACCAGTGATGGCACATCTTGCCGTATCAATGGATGGGACAGTTCTTCTTTTCAGAGAACATCGTGATGAAGGATCGATTGAGGTTAAGCGTAGTGAGGACGGAGGAAAAACCTGGGGAGATTTTTTAGTAGTTGGCAAGCGCGTAAATTTGAATGCTGATATGTCTGATGACGGACGTTACAGGGGTGATCATGTGGGGTGGAGTGAGCTTGCCAATGTTACTGTTGATGAAACGAGCGGTGACGTCTTGGTATTTGCTGGTGGTCTCAAGCCGGCCCAGATTTTATACAGAAGCAAAGACCATGGAAAGACCTGGAATCAGGAAAAAATTATAATGAAACCGGATAAGAATGGCTGGCTCGCAACCACGTATTGCTGTGATCCGGGCATTACTATTCGGCACGGCAAAGCAAAGGGCCGGCTATTGATGCCGGCTCAGGTCTTTGTGGGTCCTGTACATAAGGATGGATCCAGAACTTATCTGAACAAAGGTCAGGGCCGCAAGTTTTTTGCTAAGAGGTACAGTAACGCGCTTTACAGTGATGATGGAGGCAGGACCTGGACACCAAGTGAACCATTTCCAATCCTTGGCACCTCTGAGCCNTCATTATGCGAATTGAAAAACGGACACATATATTATAATGCGCGGACACATATTCGTAGAGGAAATAAACAGGTCGGGTTCAGTGAGGATTTTGGAGAATCATGGAAAAATGCCCACGAAGACGATGAACTTTTCGATGGCCCGCCAGATGAGTATGGCTGCAAGGGAGCCCTTGTNCGGGTCCCGGGTCAGAANGGNGATGTTCTTCTCTACAGCTCACCTGGAAGAAAAGACAAGCGCGAAGACATTACCATAAAAGTAAGTTTTGATGGGGCTAAGACATGGCCAATAAAACGAATGGTCCGAAAAGGTCCCGGCAATTATACATGGATGGCCGCGGGCCGAGCAGGAACACCTAGTGAAGGAATGGNTTATATTGTTTCTAATAAGGACTGGATGGCACGCTTTAACNTTGCTTGGATACTCGCTGATTAGTTANGAANCCATAATGAGTCTATGATGGTNNGGTTCTTAAAAGAGGCAATTTAAAAGCAAATNATAGCATCGGGCCGTTAGCTAATATTTTTCGAATCATTACAGTGTCAACGTAGCGGAAACTGTGAAAAAGGTGTCCGCTTGTTGTGGGGTTCTTCCATTGGGAGAGTTTTTCAAGCGGGCACCTTCTTTCACAAATGATTAGTAAAATGCTAGTTAGCTCACTTTTATGGAAGAGAGAATAATTGACCTAAAGAATAAAGCTCAGGAAGGGGACGTACATGCACAAACCTATCTGGGCTATATTTATGAAGTGGGCAGAGGCGTTAGCAGGCAATTGCGAGAGTCAGTACAATGGTATTGCATGGCAGCTGAGAGTGGCAATGAATATGCAATTGAGGCGTTGAAGGTTTTGGAAAGCAGAAAGCATCTAAAAAAAGAGCAATAATCTTTTCTTCAATTAAGGAGAAATAGGTTCTAAAATCCGGACAATGTATATAAGGACTCTAATTATTAGTGTCTTATAATAATTTNCGGTACTTGGTAGTTGCCAAGAATTGGTTTTTTTTTCATTCTGTTAAGAGCTTCAAATTAACAGATATCAAAATAGTAAATCTGCGGAAGCCCCGAACTAATAAAATAATTAAAATTCTACGGAGTATGGGTTCCTTTCATCCTAAAAGATTAAATTATTTATTGATGGCATTAGCGTTGACTATTCCATCAAACATATTAGCTGCGGAAGATCCTGCTCTGGATCAATATTTTGTAGCTAACGCGGCCTATAACAGAAAATTATATCCGGTNGCAGTCACACAGTTTCAAACGTTCNTGCAAAAGCACAGTAATCATCCAAAAGCAGATCTGGCTCGTAGAGGTCTGGCCCTGAGCCAATATGCACTGAAGCAATATGACAAGGCGATGCCCGAGTTTGCTGCACTCCTGGCAAAGCCCGGACTGGACAAGACCATTGATAAGGAACGGCTGATTATGCTGCAGGGCCAATGCATGTTGTTTTCTGCAAAGAAGGACGAAGCCAGAAACCTCTTCATTGCTCAACTCAACAATCTCAAAAATCCCAAATTCAAAACCGCAGCACTTGCTGCCATTTGTGATATTTCCTTTGGCAAATCTGAGTGGGATAAAGTTCTTGAGTGGACCAACAANCTTTCCGCTTCTAAGCCCAGTCCCGATCAAGCCGCGAGGGGTCTGTATCAGCAAGGCTACGCTTTTTATCAGACCGATAAAACATCCGAGGCCACAGTTTCTCTTAGCAAGGTAGCTCAATTACAGACTGTTCCGGAATGGAAGACCAGGGCAGCTTTTCTTTTGGGCGAATGCCACACTCTTTTAAAAGAGTTTGATAAGGCCGAACCAGCCTATGCNGCGGCACTTCCCGGGATGAAAGGAAATGATGCATTGGAATGCCAATACCGACTAGGATTCACGCGGTTTTTGTTATCTAAATTTGAGCCTGCGACCCTCGATTTTGAAGCATACCTGAAAGNGGCAAAGCCTGATGCNGAAGGTAAACCGGCGCCGCACGTTGAAGAATCGAGGTTTTACATCGCAAGAAGTTTTCTTGAACGCGAAGATTACAATCAAGCCAATCAAAAATTCAGTCAAATTTCAGGGGGTAAAAGCCTCATAGCCGCAAAAGCCAACTTATGGTGGGCAAGGGTCTTTTCCCGTCAAAATCAGTTTCAAAGATCTACTCAGATTCTTGTTGATGCGATTAAGAGGTTTCCGAACTCTCCCATCATTGATGATATTGAGTTTGACTATGCAAATGCGCTTATCAGCCTCAAGAGCCCCGATTGGAAATTGGCCTCTGATGCCCTGTCTCATGTTGAAAGAAGAGGCAAATTCGGACAAATGCCCGAAGTCATTGCCCAGCGATCGACGTGTCTGCATAAGCTCAAAGACTATAACAACAGCTTGCGGTTGGCTGACAGTTTCATCGCTCGGTTTAAGGACCATTCGCTCCTTGGAGATTCCCGCTACATGAAAGCAGAGAACCTTTTCCTTCTAAACCGTAGCGACGAGTCAGCAAAGGCATATACCGAATTTATAAAGGCACATAAGGACCACACAAGTGTGCCTGCTGCACAGCTACGNATAGCGCAGGTCCATCANTTGGCAAAGAGGTGGGCCGAGGCACTTAAAAGCGCTCAACCGCTCCTGGCCAAGAAACCAGAAGGCAAACTGTTCGCTCAATTGTCTTTTTTAGTTGGTGATTGTTATTTCCGTCAGGACAAATGGAAAGAGTCCATNAAACCTTTCGAGGANTTNATTAATGAGAGAGTTCAGATCAATGAAAAACAACAATATAAAGTTACTGCTGGACCGAACCTAGACACGGCTCTCATTCAGGTAGCGGTCGCTTATGACCGAATAGAAGANAAGGCCAAGGCATTAGGACATCTTCGNACACTTGCAAATCACTATCCAGGAACGACTCCGCACCTTCCGCTTGCCCTCACGGAGCAGGGCCGGCTTTCTTTTCAGACCGAGGATCTTAAAACGGCAAGATCNGCACTCGAACGTTTCATAAATGAAGACAAAGCAACTAAGGATCCGTTCAGGGCCGGGGCACCACAACAGCGGCCACGAGTCATGTATTATCTGGGATGGGTAAATGCGACAGAAGAAAAGCATGTACAAGCGGCAGATTACTTTTCACAGGTTCCACGTAATCATCCCCTCGCATCAGACGCCGCTCTTCAACAAGGGATAGCTTTAATCAACGCTGAAAATTTTGAAATCGCCTCGAAGCACTTTCCACAGATGCTAAATCAATTCAGAGAACATGAAAAGTTATCTCTCGTTGTTTATTATTCGGGCCTTTCAGCTTCCAAGCAAAAGGACTGGAACAATGCGGCAAATTATTTTAAGCGAGTCACTGATAATTACCCGAAATCTGAATTTGCTGATCAGGCATTATATGAATGGGCCTGGGCAGAGAGGGCCAGGAAAAGAGATAAGGAAGCAGTTGTGCTTTATGAAAAACTACTCGCTACTCACCCGAAGAGTCAGCTCATTGTAAAAGTGCAAAGTGAGTTAGCTGAACTGAATCTAGACAGCGGCGCTCAGGAAAAAGTGATTGCGCAGCTCACCTCTACACTTAAGGGGATGAAGGACGATAATCTTAAGGAACCGATAAGAATACAGCTCGCAAGCGCCCATTTTAAAAAAGCGGATTATGAGATTGCAGCGGGCATGTTCGAAAAACTAATTGTTGAATATCCAGAATCAAAATTGCTAGCCTCAATGCTCTTTCAGGCAGGTGAGGCAAGGTTCAAATTAAAAGAGACAGTGACTGCTAGAGATCATTTTGCGGCATCGGCTAAACTTTCCGGAATTGATGCGACACTCGCTGAGACCGTCATTATGCGTCTCGGTGAAACACAATCTCTCACCGGGCNGCACAATGAAGCTTCTCAGACTTACAGGAATTTTTTGAACCGTTTCAAAGAAAGTAAGTGGATAAGAAATGCTCAGTTCGGACTCGCCTATGCTTTAGAAAATAACAATAATCCACAAGGTNCCATATCAGAGTATCAAAAACTTTTGTCAGATCCAAAAATTATTGATCTCTGGACAGTCCGNAGCCGTTTCCAGACCGGGGAATGTTTTTTCAATATGCAGAATTATGAAAAGGCAATTGCTGAATTTGTGAATGTAGAAATTAATTTTAAGAAGTACCCGAGCTGGCAGGCAAAGTCCGTACTGGAAATCGGACGCGTGCTTCTTGCTCAGGACAAGAGAGAAGAAGCCANACAACGNTTCAAGGACGTAATTAACAAATATAGCAAAGAAAAGGCGGCGATCGTTGCCCGGCAATACCTTGACGAACTTCGTACAAACTAATTCAATTTATCATTAAAAACTGCAATGTATCTTCATAAAAAACACAATCTAATAAACGTTATCCGCTGGTCCAATTTGATTATGATTTTCTTTTTGGTCTTTGTGGCTTTCAGCTCAATTGCTTTCGGAGCCGAGGTCGGTGAGGGAGCCGGCGAAGAGAAAGAAACAATGTTGAGCCTTCTCAAAAAGGGCGGACCGGTCATGATTCCTCTTGGAATTGCATCAATCTTGGCACTGGCACTGGGCCTTGAGCGGTTCATATCACTTAACAAAGAGAGGGCCCTTCCGACCGGATTTTTACAGGGCCTAGGGCAGGCCTGGAACAGCGATTCGACTGGTCAGGCGGCTCAAAAGTATTGTGANGATTCGGCAGGTGCGTGTGGGCATATTTTTAAAGCTGGCATGCAGTGGCGGAACCAGGGCCACGAAGCNGTGAGTAAGGCAATCGAGGATGCGGGTTCCAAAGAAGCTGAAAAAATGAAACGCAGTTTANGGCCCCTTTCGGTCATAGCGGGTGTCTGCCCCNTNTTGGGTTTGNTGGGTACAGTTTATGGAATGATAGANGCGTTCCAGAAAACGGCCGANAGTGGCGGTGCTGCAAAGACNNCAGANCTTGCCAATGGNATTTATCAGGCACTAGTTAGTACGGCAGCCGGATTAACGATTGCCATTCCTGTGCTCCTGTTATTTCAATGGCTTTCTACCAGAGCAGACAAGGTCATTGACCATATAGATGATGTTGGCACTGAATTTATTGTTACTCATGCNTTGGCTAATTCAGNCATTACCTCGGGCCCAGTAGATGCGGGTCAGGATATTAANGATCAAACTAACANTTCAGCAGAAGGGACCGCATAATGAACTGCCGCCAAAAGTCTTCTTCTAATGACGGAGAAATTATCAACATTTCCAGCATGCTGGACGTGATGTTCATTTTGATCATCTTTTTCCTGGTCACNACCACGTTTAAGGAGGAGGAAATTGATCANATGGTAAATTTACCCGTGGATGCAAAGAACCAGTCATTGACTCAGTCCACCGGGAACCTCATTAAGATAAATATTCGTAAGAGCGGTGCCTATGTATTGATGGGAAAACAGGTCACTGAGGAACAAATTTCCGACTGGATGAAGACGGAAGTTGAAAAGAAACCTGATATCAAAGTTTTGATCCGAAGCGATCAGGATGCCAAGCACCTTTATCTTGCGAACGTCATGTCGATTTGTCGNCATGTTGGTGTCCCAAGAGCAAATATTGCAGTAAAAACCGAACGTTAATCTGTTGTTGGAATGTCCAGTTCAGAGCCATCTGATCCTGATCCGAAGGAGACTTCGGGGGGTGTCTTGGGTCTAACGAAAAAACGCCGCTATAAAATTTATGCTTGGGGTGCTCTAGTATTGCTACTGAGTGCCGTTGTTCTGACCGGGTTATATCTGAGACCGGACCGGTGGTACACATATACTGATCAGGTCGCCTTTGAACAAGTGGCCCAAGACGTTAAGCCTGGATACGTGATCTGGGACCCGGCCCAGGCCGTCACTGAGCTGATCGGAGCCAAGGACATGATCGGTCAACCGGCAATTTCTTCGGACGGTGCACGAATGGTTTATGCCGTTAAGAACGGGGAGGATAATTCCAATATATTTCTTAGAATATGGGATGGAGTTAATTGGCAAGAACCTCGACCAATGCGGGCCCTGAATAGTCAATTTAATGAAACGACTCCTACACTCAGTGGTAACGGAGAATTACTTTTTTTCACCAGTGACCGTCCCGGGGGCCAGGGAGGTAAGGACATTTGGGTTTCGAAATGGGACGGCGTTGAATATGCCTGGCCATTGCCGCTCACTGCAAGGATCAATACGCCTTTTGATGAAACTGATCCGGATCTTTCCCCCGACAACATGACACTTTTCTTTGTATCTAACCGACCTCACCAGGGCGTTGGAATTAGTGAAAAGGAGGCTGCTGAGGCCGCTGCTGCGGAGCAGTTAGCGGACGTTTCACAGCAGAAAGTTGATTTCGAAATCTATTCGGCGGACATCGCCACTGAAACAGCTTTCGATCTTATCATTGAGCGTCAGTTGAGTATGCTTTATTCCCTCAGGGAGGGGGCCTTGGCTGATAAAGATGTAATGTCTAAACTTGGCGGGTCGGAGTCCAGTGAAAGTGCAGTTGAGAAGGCCCTCACCTATCTTGCTAATTTGCAGGAAGAGGATGGAAGGTGGGACATTGGAAAATCTGGCGGACAGGCAGGCCATGACATTGCTGCGACAGCTTTTAGTTTATTGGCCTTTTATGGAAGGGGAGAACGGCATGACAAGGAGTGTAAATATCAGAAAAACGTAAGACTTGGATTGGAATGGATGCTCAATCAGCAGATTGAATCTAGCGGTGACCTGCGTGGCAATAGTCCACAAAACAATGCAATGTATGATCACGGCATTGCTGCCCTCGCATTAGTTGAAGCTTATGGCGTGACGAAAGATAGCAAATTGAAACCAAAGGCTCAGGCAGCCATTGATTTCATTGTTGAATCCCAACACGAGGAAGGTGGATGGCGGTACAGGCCCAAGGAGCGAGGTGATCTTTCAGTGACTGGATGGATGGTCATGGCCTTAGCAAGTGCAAAGATGTCAGGCCTTGCTATTCCTCAGAGCACCTTTGATGGAGTAGACAATTTTCTTGAAATCATCAGCGGAGGCAAGGACGGCGGGTCTTACGGATACACGGACTCTCCCGGCAAGGGCAAGTCTGGAAGAATGGCCATGAACGCTGCAGGATTTTTCTGCGCACAACTCAGCGGAGCTTCTTCCAACGCAGCAAAGGCTTTCGAATCGGCGCTCATCATTGACAATGCCGGCTTTCAGCTGAATGACATTTATTATGTTTATTATGGGACATTGGCCGCTTATCAACACCAGGGGCCAGTATGGAGAAAATGGTTGGAAAAAATGCAGACTGAATTTCTTAATTCACAGGAACCTGATGGTTCCTGGCCAGTCGGAGGAGGGCATGGCGGACAAATGGGCAAAGTCATTGTCACGGCTCTCGTGGCGTTATGTTTGGAGGCGCATTACCGGTACACTCCGCTCTATGGGCTAGGGTTTGAACCTGATCCTGAAGGACCTAATCCGAACGTCCTTGATAGCAAATCATTGCCGAAAGATCCAATTTTCCGCCACGCTAAACACCTTAAGGAGTTCAGTTCTCCTTCAGATGAAATGGCTCCAGTGATTACGGATCATGGTGATTTTATTTATTTCACCTCATCCCGAGAAGGAGGCTTTGGAGGATCAGACATTTACCGTTCTCGTATCAGTGGGGAGGTGCCGTCGGCCCCTGCAAATTTGGGAGTAGAAATTAACAGTAAGTTTAATGAAACGGATCCGGCAGTCCGAATGGCCGGATTCCATTTACTTTTTAATTCTGATCGGGATCAGAGCATATCATCCTTATATGGGGCAAAGAGCAAGAGAGTCATGATAAATTATGATTACTCCAAGATGCCATCAGTGGAATGGATAAAAAATAATCTCGTTTTGTTATTTGGCGCATTGGTCGTCTTGATTTTCTTCATCGTTTTCTTCATTCGATCATTTAAGAGGATCCCAGTAATTGCGGAGAAGAACGATGAGGCAACAAAAGTAAGTGCCAACTAGCTTTAAAAATAATGAGTTCCGGTAAAAAGAAAAGACAAAGAATGAAAGGCAGAAAGGTGCGATTCCTTTTAGCTTTCATTAGTCTTGTCGTTTTTGCGGGGCTCTCTTCGGTCATATGGAAAAAACTCAAAGCCGATGTCTGGGCATATTTTTCTGATGATTCAGGCAATACTATCGGTGTCGAACAGAACAAAGTTCGTAGGGTCCTGTGGCAGGATCCAAAACAGAACCTTTTCAGTGAAAGAACGACTGCACCAGATTCGGATGAATCCGATAGCATTAACGCCGCAAATTTTAGACTCGAAGCTGCATTTTCTCCGAACGGCACAGCAATGGTCTTTGTGCGTCCGGCCAATGATGATAGTGGCACGGATCTTTTCCTATCGACTTGGGACGGGCGCCTATGGTCCGTACCGGAGCCCGTTACAGAACTGAACAGTGAAAAAAATGAAAGGGGTCCTGCCTTTTCTGGGGATGGGAATTTTCTTTATTTTTCTTCTGACAGGAAAGGAGGAAATGGAGGATATGATATTTATGTGTCCCGTAACGAAGGAACCAAATGGAGCACTGCGAAGTTATTAGATGAATCCATCAATACGCCGAAAGATGAGCTCGGACCCGCGCCCGCTGAAGACGGGCAAAAGCTGTTTTTCTCGTCGAATAGGGAAGGGGACAAGAATGATATTTATTTGGCAATAAAAGTCACTGATTCGAATCCGTCTGAGACTCCTGAAGAGAAAAAAGAGGCCCTTCCTTTTCCGGCATTTTCTAACGTTGAGGCTGTTAACGATATTAATTCTGAGTCCGAAGATTTACAGGCATCACTGACACGACGCGGCAGTCATATCTTTCTTGCTTCGGACCGGGATCAGGATCAGAACAAAGGATTTAGCGTTTATCTTAGCCGAGTCGTGAATGGTGAAAAATTTCCACCGGAGAAAATTGACCTTTATATGGAAAAAGGTGATGCAACTGATCCGGCCATAAGAATGGAAGGCTTTGATTTACTTTTCAGTACGGACCTTGGTCTGGAAGAGTCTGTGCAGAAAGATGAGTCTAAGCGATACAGACTCTATCGCTCCACTACTCGGGAAGTTTTTGGATTTACTGACCTTACATCTTGGGAAAAATTCAAGGAACTAATGAGTAAAATCATTTGGTGGATACTGCTAGCCATTGCAGCTCTCATTGGTCTCATTTACCTACTAGAGCATTGGCGTGACATTACTAGCCTATATCACAAGTGTCTGGCGGGATCTGCGATCATTCATTTACTGATACTTCTGCTGATGATGGTTTGGCTCATAAGCAAGGAATTTAGTTCTGGTGGTGAAGTTCAGGCCCCTGAAATTGCAATTAGTATCGATGCGTTGGCACAAGAGGAACTTGCCCTCGAAAGTACCCCCGAAGAAGCACAGATCTCTGAGAGCTCAGTTGCTTTATTGACAGATAAACTTGAAAGCGATTTTAAAATTCCGGTCCTAGAGCCACAGAAAAATGTTAAAACCAACCCAATCGTTGCAAGTACCAGTAAAACGTCACTTATCACTGATGTCCGGGCCTCAAAAGAGAACGCTGCAACGACTGATGAGCCCCTAACAAATCCCAAAAATATCACACCGATTCTTGTCACTTTACCTGAAACACTGCTCCCGGAACCTGAGAGNCCGGAACTTGACGAACGCGATCCTGTTGAAACTCAGAANGCCGTCGAGCCTGCNAATCCATTNACTGACCTTTTCCGCCCCACAGAATTTGTTCCACAAGTCGAGACAAAGAAGACAAATGAAAAGGCAGAGCTCACGAACGCCGCTTCAGAATCATCAACAGAAACAGATCAAATTGAGGCGGGGGACGCGACTGCAGAGACAAAAGATACTGGAGGAGAAGTGATAGTCGCTCATACGGGCCTCGAGGCCAATGATCAGGCCCCTCCATTAGACGGTTCCGGAACATTGGCATCCCTGAGCCTGAAATTACCGGGATCTGACCCTGAGACAGACCCGCTCCTCCCGGGAGAATTGGAAACACCGAAAGAATCAATTGATCCTAATGCATTTACTAAAATAATGCGCAAGCAAAGAGGCAGGCCATCACTCGAGACTATCGAACAGTTAGGGGGCTCCGATGCGACGGAACGCGCCATAATCAATGCACTTGAATGGCTCAGNCGTAATCAGGAACCNAACGGCCGGTGGGACACTAGGAAGCATGGTGGTAATGGGGCCTATGATACTGCAAGTACCGGACTCGCGTTGCTCTGTTATTACGGATGGGGAGCCAGCCACAATGCGGGCGGTAAGTATCAAAACAATGTCCGTAAAGGGATCGATTGGCTATTGTCTCAGCAAAAAGAAAATGGGGATTTGCGTGGTGGAGGCCGCATGTATTGCCATGGAATTGCTACCATGGCGCTTTGCGAAGCTTACGGAGTCAGTAAGGATGAAAAGCTTCGTGAACCTGCCGAGAGAGCCATCAATTTGATCTTAGCAGCCCAGAGTCCAACGAAAGGCGGATGGAGATATGAGATTAGNCCCGGNGATTCGGANACNTCAGTCACAGGATGGCAGTACATGGCTCTGCACAGTGCCCGCATGGCCGGAATTGAAATAGAAGAAAAAGTTTTNNCTGATGCGCGAAAATGGTTTGACCATGCAGGCGGAGGAAAGCACGGAGGAATGTATGGATACACTGGACCTGAAAAAAACAAACCTGCGATGGTTGCAACCGGAATGTTCTGCAGACAGCTCGATCTGGCTGCTCCGACAGAACCCCGCATGGCTGAAAGTGCTGAATTACTAAAAATGCGACAGATCAATGTACGTCANCCCGATTATTATTATGTTTATTATGGGACCCTCGCGCTTTACCAGCATCAGGGACCGGTTTGGACAGACTGGAACGAACGTTTAAAGGAAACATTACCACTCTTACAAAAAAAGAGCGGCTCAGAAAAAGGGAGCTGGGACAATAGTGCGGCTCATGCTGCTGCAGGAGGCCGGGTCGTTTCAACGACGCTCGCGACACTGAGCTTGGAGGTCTATTACAGACTCTTACCAATGTATGGTTTCCGTAACAAGGACGCTCAGGCCCCTGCCAGGAAAATTAGGGGAGCTAATTGACTTTTCTTTTGAAGGGTAAAATTGACGTTATCCTTTTCTATGTTCCNGGAAAAGTTGGGCTTCTTATTACTTGGTGTCCTTCATTTCGCGAATCCAAACGTTCCTGAAACGGACATCCTGGCCATGCTCCTGGAGCTTCAGCCCACCCAGTGCCGGAGTGACCTTTATTCCGCCGTTGGCTTTCTTGATTTGGACATTATCGTGTACTTTTACGCCGTTCCACCACACCGTGGCTCGAGCTGGCTCGATCAGTTTGTCGCCGTCCCAGCGGGCAGCNTTGGAGATGAAGTGGAAGGAGTGCCACTGACCATTGGGCCGCCAGGCATTTATGTCCGGAACACGCTCCATACAGAAAGCTGCAATGCCGTGAGGTCCAATCTTCCAGTTGTATGGATCCTTAGTATCGTTACCTTTTGGTGATTCGATCTGGATCTCGTAACGGTTATGAAGGTAAACGCCGCTGTTTGAGTAACCTTCGAGTGAGTCGTCACCACGCTTTCCGCACAGGACAAAGTCAACGTGTCCCTCGAAGTCCTTATATTTCTTCTTNGTNACAAGGTCATGNGTTCCCCAGCTCTTGCCNCCGTTGGTCATTAATACCTTCGTATCGTCGGTGGGGCTTTTGACCAGTGACCAGGTGATTTTCATATCGCTCTTAGGCCACATTTCCCAGTTAGAATCGATCGATTTTTGTGTCCCATCAAAGAGAATATCCGCCCCNTTCGGCGCCTTGGNTCCNGCATCTTTTGACTTGTCGTAACCCGGCTTATCCTCAGGCTTGGCGCTTGCATTATGAATAAGCGCAAAAAGAGTTAGGGCAGTGATTTGTTTGGCAGTGTTTGTGAATTTCATTTTGGATTTCTCCTAGTTAGTTATTAAATCAAATCAATTAAAAATCTATATCTGACCAATTTAAGGNNATTGATATATCGTCTANTATCTTNNTTCTTAGGCTAGATAATCTTTGCAANGGAGCAAGNAAAACTTTCGTTCTCTGACCNAGNTGAATCACGGGCGNACTGCCCTCGATGANTTAGCCAGAAAATGTTTTTCTGAATAATAATTAGTAATAAATAGTTACAATTAGCCTTTCTTACTCTCTAGGAAACTCACTAAAGATGCAAAATCACTTATGCTCAGAGAATTTGCAAGACCCGCAGGCATCATGGATATTTTTAATTCTGTCCTAGTTTTGATATTAGAGACCTGAAAAGTGTGTGCCTGTCCTGCAATGTCACGCATCTCAATTTTGTCAGCCGATTCGGATGTGATAAAACCAACCATTGATTTATTGTCCTTTGTCAGGACTGACACTGTTGCAAATCCCTGAGAGATCGATGCATTGGGTTTGAGGATCGATTCAGCGATCTGATCTCTTGAGAGTACAGCGCCGACTTGCCCCATGTAAGGGCCCTTAGGAGTCTCATCAGGGCTCGTAGTATGACAGGCGATGCATCCTTGCTTAGTGAAGAGAACTTCACCCCTTTCGGGATCTCCTTTTACGTCAGCGAGAGCGAGGATGATATCCTCAATTGACATTTTCCCGACCTGTCCCTTGGTCCGGGCAATCGCACTGAGGTCAATCGTTGGCTTTTCTGGCTCCTGAGGAGCGTCCGCAATTTTTGCAATGTCTATACCTTTTATTCCTGACCTCGTTTTGGCATTATNANTCGCAATGATCTGGCGATATTCACCTTTATCCCATACCGATTTAATGAATGGTGCAATTTTTTTTGAGCCNTCCCANTGAATTGGCCGATAATATGGGCCACGNGTGTCAGGCCTGGTGCTCCACCACCAAGAACCATCGTATGGAGCCTCAATTTGATAGAGGCGAATCAGAGCTGTTAGTATTCCGGGCCTGAACTTTTCTGCTNCCGCGGAACCATATTTTGCGATCAGTCCCTCCACTGCCTTTTCATCATGCATCAAACGAAGAGCCCAAAGAGCTCCACGACTGTTAGGNCCTCCCACTGCTTCGACACATGGTTCGACTGCATTCATATCTACGAGTGCCTTTACGGCAACGTGTGGAAGAATGATAGGTGAGTTGGGTTTTGCATGCGGTCCTTCTTTGGAACTGGAGGAACCTGAAATT
This sequence comes from Verrucomicrobiales bacterium, assembly GCA_002708885.1. Taxonomy (GTDB): domain Bacteria; phylum Verrucomicrobiota; class Verrucomicrobiia; order Verrucomicrobiales; family DEV007; genus EC70. The sequence goes on from PAPL01000057.1 coordinate 33,727, forward strand.
GACGGCATAGAATTGGATACAATGAACTGAATTTTACCNCTTCCTTTNGAAGTGTTAGCAAGCCCGACTCTGGCTCTAAATTTTTTAGCNCCTGCAGGAACATCATAAACGATCACAGAATTTGCATGAGTCCCTAGCCCGTCAGGTTGTAATTTACCTTTACCGGTCTTGAGAGNGGCNCCAGTGGCACTGATTCCATACCCGATCTTACCCCAACCGCTTTTTGCTGATTTCCATTTTAACGTAGAAAGTTTGACTTGTTTTCCGGCCCCATTTTCAAAGACTGGATCNAACCANGCACCGTGGTCTTCTCCGTCCCCGTCTCCTCCNTCCGTTACGGCCAGATAGATTTGTTTGAATTTACTCACATCAACATCGACGGGATAAGTTTTGAGCCCTTTGAAGGCCTTTGTCTGGAATGCTGGAGGATTTGCTGGAGCTTGGATCGGTTTTTCTTCGCCTGGAGGATTGGCTACGGACAGAAGTGAACCGGCTGCAGACTTGTCACCGAGACGACCGAGGGCAACTGCCGCCGCGACCCTTACCCGTGGATTCTTATCTGAGAGTCCCGGGATCAGCATTTCCTTATTTACCCCTTCGAGTTGGGTTTTACGGTCAGCAATTGCTCGTAATACCCACTCAGAAATGGTTTGATCGGCACTGAGCTTAGCTAAGCCTTTATTTGCTTTCGGACCTGCCATTTGTTTGTAAGTGAAGATGGCTGCGACTCTCGAATGAAGTGAAGCTGATTTGTTAGCCGCAATAGCCGCTACGGCATTCATTGCATTGGGTCTATTTAAGAGTTCTTGAGAAGCAGCGAGTCTGGCCGTGGAACTCTCTGATAGTAATAAATTTACCAACTCTTGATCGGTNCTCTTTGCNGTACTTTTAAAGGGTTTATAGACCCAANNCTTAGGNACNATTCGCTCTACCCAACCCTTGTCAGGACTNCCNCTGTANCCTGCNCCNGCCCAGGCCCCNGCATATANNCGGCCAGAGGCATCCGTATCAACATCAGTGATCTGGTGTAATCTTATAAAGTTTTCTGGTTTCTGAGTGAAGCTTGGTCCGTCCGGTGTGAGACGGTGAATAATTAACTGGCTCCTTCCCCAATCGCACATGATGGCAATATTGTTATATTTTTCAGGCCAACCAGGCTCCTGAAGAAACATGGCTCCGGTACCGCTACCACCNCCNAGNTCAACGAGGGCAGGNATAATNTCNTNNGTGAAATTCTTAAAGAGCATGGGGTATCCATATTCACCGGTTTGAATGTGGTGAATGAACCGCACATTCCATCCACCTCCATCATTGGTATTGCCCCTAGTATAAATATTCATGAAAGGATCGATTGCGATATCATATATGTTTCGCAACCCATGAGTGTACACTTCCATTTCGGTACCGTCTGGGCGTACCCTAAGTACTCCACCTCCAAGCATAGTAAGTTCGGTACCGTCAGTTCCTTTGGCTCCGTGAATTCCGAAATCGCCCACGGCAATATAAATCCATCCATCAATGCCCATTCTGATTCCGTTCGTTGTGTGGTCCGCGCCACGGTCCTGATTGTGTTTTGGTGGACTAATGTCTGAAATCAATTTTTTTGGTTCTCCGTCAGCTATTCCGTCCCAATCCTTATCTTCGAGGACTGACAGATGCATACCGGTTAACTTTCCTACGTTGGCAGGTATGACTGTATGTAATACGTATAGTTTTNTTCCTACAGCAATTAAACCTCTAGGATTATCAATGTTGGCATAGACTGTATGCTTGTCTGCTTNCCCGTCCCCGTTCGTATCAACCAAACGTATGATTTTTCCCTTGCCCGGTCCTTTTCCTAATGATCCAAGCATATCAACGCCCACAAAAACTTCTCCAGTCGCTGCCGCACAGAGGCACGCAGGGCAAGGGGTAATTTTTGGTCCGGAAAACTGTACCGATTCTAGTTCAGGGGGAACTTCTGCTTTAGCTATTGTTAAAGAAAAAGCCAGAATAGAAGGCAATAGTAATGTTTGGGATATTTTGTACATTCGGGAAGTGAACTTTTAATTAATTATAATCTGGGCTCGGATTTAGCGGAAGTTATGCTATTAATTTTGCTCAATTTTAAAGAACTTGCCAGCTTCAACTTGTAATCCAGTTTTTTTAGTCGAGAATCCTCGCCCGTAACTAACTTCATGCAGTTTTTCCCCGGCCAACGTTGGATTAGCGAATCTCAGCCAGACAAGGGCCTGGGATTGATATTGAAGACCAATGAAGAAACCGTGACAGTGATCTTTCCTGCTGTCGATGAGACTCTGACGTATGCATCAGGATCGGCTCCCCTTCGTCGCGTTGTCTTTAGTGCTGGCGATACGATTGAGTTGCATGACGGGAGTAGTCTGATCGTTGAGGAAACTAAGGAAGCTGAGGGCCTCATCAGCTACATTGTTGATGGAAGGGAAATAAGTGAAAGTGAACTGAGTGACCGGATTGGATTTCATCAGCCCGATGCCCGTTTACTGGGTGGACGCATAAATTCCTGTAGAAAATTCCTTCTAAGGCAACGGACCCTCCAAGCAAGATCTGAGATGCGGGGACGCAGGGAGAGGGGCCTAATGGGTGCACGCATAGATTTGATTCCTCATCAACTTTACATTGCGAATGAAGTAGGTACGAGGCACGCTCCTAGGGTCTTACTTGCTGATGAGGTTGGTCTCGGGAAAACGATTGAGGCTTGTCTTATCATGCACAGTCAATTGGTCTCGGGTCGTATTTCTAGGGCCCTTGTCTTGGTTCCTGAACCATTAGTGCATCAATGGTTCATCGAACTGCTACGTCGTTTTTCACTCCAGTTTGCTATCTTTGATGAGGAGCGCTGTGTTGCAATAGAGAGTGGGGGTGAGGCAGAAAATGCGGGCCTTGAAGAGGCTCCGGTTCAGGAGATACCTGAGAAGGAAGTGAATCCTTTTCTTGATGATCAGCTCATCTTAGCAAGCATCGATCTTTTGGCCAATGATGAACGGCGGGCCTCTCAGGCACTTGATGCTGGATGGGACATGCTCATTGTTGATGAGGCGCATCACTTGGACTGGTCAGTTAGTGAAGTCAGTAATGAATATAAAATTGTTGAAAAGCTCGCATCCACTACTGATGGGTTACTTTTACTTACAGGTACTCCGGGACAGCTCAGGCCAGAAGGTCACTTTGCGAGACTAAGATTGTTGGATCCTGACCGGTTCTCAGACCTTGAAAAGTTTCTGGTCGAGTCAAAGGACGCGGCTCAAGTNTCNGCAATCGCTTCTAAGATCGGTACNGGTACCGAGTTTGAGGACTCAGAGAAAACCAAACTTTCTGAATGGATAGGAGGTGATATTCCTGAAGATTCAGAGGAACTATTATGTAGGCTCCTTGATCTTCACGGNACNGGTAGAGTCATGTTCCGTAACCGNCGANTNAATTTGGGAGGCTTTCCNGAAAGGGAGGCAATCTTATGNTCNCTAGAGNCTGAGAATGAGGANAATGATCCACGCATTGATTGGTTAATTAATTTGCTGGAAAATCTTGGAGAGGAAAAAGTGCTTGTCATTTGTCGAACCGTTGAGGACGCAGAGAAATTAAATGAGTCGGTCCTGGAAAAGGTACGTTTAAAGACAACGCTTTTTCATGAAGGTTTAGANNTAATAAANCGGGACCGNAGCGCGGCCTACTTTGCGGAAGAGGACGGGGCAAGGATGTTGATATGTTCTGAGATAGGAAGTGAAGGAAGAAACTTTCAGTTTGCTAGGAACCTCATACTTTATGATCTGCCAAAGACCCCATCACTTCTTGAACAGAGAATTGGAAGGCTNGACCGTATAGGTCAGAAGGAAACGGTCAGGATTTATGTTCCATTTGTCGTGGGCACTGAGCACGCGGCAATCGCTCAATGGTACCATCAGGGAATGGACGCTTTTCAAAAACCCATTGAGGGNGGNTCAANATTACTNGANCAGTTNGGCGANGAAATGGAAAGTACNGANCCTTCCGATTCGANTGCATGGGANAAAATCATTACGCAAACCAANNCNGCAAAGAAGGANCTNGATGAGGAACTTGAATCNGGNCGNGANAGGNTATTAGAGATGAGTTCNTTTGATCNGNAGGCNGCAAAGAAAATNGTNGATNNCATTGATNNNATNGATCANGANCCTNNNCTTGAGANNTTGATGACNGATCTTTTTGATCAGTTCGGGATCGCCATTGAGGAGCTCGGAGATCATTGCTATTACATTAAGCCTGATACCGTTTTTGCGGGAGATGCTTTCCCTGGGATGCGGGAAATTGGTATGTCCATCACTTTTGACAGGTCCTCAGCGATGAATAATGAACAGATGACTTTTATTTCTTGGGACCATCCTCTCGTATCTACCTGTATCGACCTGATGCTGGATGGAGAACAAGGATCAAGTTCGTTCGGACAGATACTTGGTACGGCTGCTCAGGCAGGTCTCGTAGCGGAGTGTACATTCTTGTTGGAGCCGGTCTGCCCAGTTTCTTTAGGTGCGGACAGGTTCCTTCCGCCTACCCCGATCAGTGTTGTTGTTGATCATGGTGGGAACGACATCAAACCAAATTTCGATGCCACGAAGGTGAGGGAAGGTAACCGTAAGTGGCTCCGATCTAAAATTGAGATTCTCAAAAAAATGGTGCCAGTCATGACGGAAGCGGCTGAAAAGTTGGCACAAAAGGATGCTGTAAAGAACCGTAAGGCTTCCGAAAAGAAGATGGAAAAGGTCCTAGAGGACACCATTGACCGACTCGAAAGGTTAAAGAGGTTAGGACATCCGGTCCGAGAGAGTGAACTTACTGAGGCTCAGAACGAACGTGATGCTTTGAGAGTTCATCTAGCTAAGTCTAGGCTCAGGCTCGATTCTATTAGGTTATCAGCGATCGGAGCCTAGTCATTAATGAGTGTTTCAGCTCATTATCAAAAGACTTATTCAAGAATGATCATACTGGGAAAATTGAATTGCCCAACGTCCCATGACTGTCTCCGAAAGATTCTTCTTCAATTCCCATCGAGTGTAGGATGCTTAGGAACATGTTAGTCATTCGAGTACGACCGGTCCAGTATTGACCGTGCTTTAGACCCATATTAGCTCCTCCCGCAATCATAGTAGGTAGATTGACNTTTCTGTGTGTGGTGCTNGCTCCNCTACCATAAAGAACGATNGTGTTGTCCAGNACGCTNCCNCTTTGNTCTTGGNACTCATTCATTCGTTTGAGGAAGTAGGCCAATTGTTTNCTCAAAAATCGATCATATTTTGCGAACTCAAGCATTCCTTCTTTATCACTCTTATGGGAAAGATTGTGGTGAGTGTGATTCAGTCCGAGCTTGAGCGGAAAAGTATCACTAATGCCCATTCCATCTTCNCGGTGCAAGAGAAACGTTATGCTNCGAGTGATGTCTGCATCGAAGGCTAAAGCAATCAGATCAAACATGGTCTTGTAGTAGACGGCAGGATCATCTTCGGGTGATGCATCGAGCTCAAGATGCGAATAATCTTGTTTCTTTAGAGGAACATCGAACCATTTTTCGGAGGCCTGCAAGCGAGTCTCAAATTCATTGAGGGAGGTCAGATACTCCTCCATTTTCTGGCTATCTATGCGTCCTAACTTCTTATCGAGAGTCTTAGCATTTTCGTAGACCGCATCTACCAATTTCATCCGCAATCGGAGCTTCTCGCGTTGTGTTTCAAGGGTGCTACGGCTTCCCTTGAACAGAGCGTCGAAAATGAGGCGTGGATTATTCTCAGCAGGGATGGGAATTCCCTTCTGATTGTAAGAAATAGTAGAGGTACGGGACGCATAACCTGTACCAGCATCGATGGATAGAACGAGAGAAGGCTGTCGGCAATGGTCACGGGTATGACGGGCAATTACCTGATCAAGTGACACTGAATTAAATGTACCGGGCTTGGGATCATGAAGCGGAGCACCTGTAAGCCACATATCAGAACAGACATGAGGATCGTTTTTCGTCCCGTTAGCATGCTCAAGCTCACCCAGAAAACTCAGTTGATCCCGATAAGGGATCAGAGGTTCAGTGGATTTCCCAAAGACGAACTTTCCATCCTTTTCAGCCCGAGGGAACCAACTCCACTCATCGATTCCGTGTTTTTCGAAGGGAAGCGACATGCCGTTCCCAACATAGAGCCCGCAAAAGCGCCGTGGAATCTCTTCAGTCACCTCTTTTCCCATTGCTTCGAGAAGAGGCAAGGGTAGAGCTACACCTGCCATTCCTTTTAAAACGGCTCGCCGATCGAGTTTGAATTTATGCGGCATTCTTGAAAAATTTGTTAATGCTAGAGTTTATCAGATCAGATTGATATTACAAGGGACAAGATGGCGATGAACTTGTCTCGTTTCTCAATGGAAAAGGGCTCTCGATAACGAACCGGACACAATCCTTCATAGGATATCCATTTGGACCAAGTACTACTTGATTTTAGACACCAAAGTGCAGGTCAGATCAGCCAGCCTTTTGATTTTAACGAGGTGGGATTACTTCAGTTCACGCTTCGCAGCCCAGTAAATTCCGCGTAATACCATTTTTTGGAAGTGCTCGTTGCGCCAGGCCTTGTGGTCGTGGCCGAGGGTGGTGTTGAAGACTCGGCCCTTACCGTATTCTTGCACCCAGCCCATCGATTGTTGTTCCTCGCCACGATCCATGCGGAAGAGACTGTGGAGTTTGAACTGGGGATGATACTCGGTCTGGTAGGTCTCGTCGTGAATCTTGAAGTCTCCGAAGGGAGCGGTCACGGGATGCTCCTCGTCCATGATTCGGATCCAGAACTCCCCCCCACGATGGGTGACGAAGCGACCGCCCAGGAGCCGCCAGTAGACATCCGACTTCTTGAAGGCGTCGGTAGCGTGCACCCCTACAAGCCCCCCGCCCTTCTTCACGTAATCGTGGAGGGCGTCCTCCTCGGCTTTGTTCGCGAAGTCACCGCCCGGTCCGTAGAAGAGCACCACCTGGTAGCGCGCCAGGGTGGCGGCCTCGAGATCGTCGACGTTGGGCGTGAGTTTCAGATGAAAATCTCCGGTCTCTTCCAGCACCGGGGCGATCGTGTCGTGGAAACCATGCCAGTCATGGGAACCCCGACCGCCGATGAGGAGAACGCTGATTCTTTCCCGATCCTCACCACTTCCCTTCGGTAGCTTTCTGTCTGCAGGCGGCCTTGGGGCAGATAGTTTCTTGATGGGCCGGAGGAGCGCTGCAACCTCCTCGTCCATCTCGAGGACGACGCGGAACCCGCGGGTGTCATGTCGCGTGGGAGTGTTGCCCCGGCCGCGAAACGCGGAGAGTGCGAACATGGGATCGGCATAGCGCCAGGATCCCCCGCGCATTACCCGGTAGTGT
>PAPL01000058.1 GCA_002708885.1 Verrucomicrobiales bacterium
GATTGGAACTGATTGATAGAAGGATTCTATGACTGCTGGTAAAAGCTCAGCCACTGCAGTACCGGAAGTTGTTACGATAACAGTTGGAGCGTTTTCTTTGACGGATCTTCCCATAGCAAAGAATGAAGCGCTACGCTCTTCAGGAAAATTGTAAGTCCGGATCCCTTGAATTGTGTGAATGATGGAAATCAGATCTAAATTTCTGGCGCCGGAGCATAGCACAAATTCTCTGGCCCCCAGCTCGAGACAGTCCGTGACGGCTTGCTTGGCAACATTCATTCTATGTTATGGTTATTTCTAATCGAGGCCAAAGGAACTTTTGACCCATCGTCGCTTGAATGCAAGCTCATCCCACTCATTGTCAATGAGGCTGCCTTCAACTAATCCGCATCCAGTTGGAATGTGAATCATATTTTCATTAAAGAATAATCCCCTTATAGAAATGAAAGCTTCAAAGAAATTGTCAATTTTAACACCGAAAGGCGATCCAAACATTGATGGAACTTTAAATTGATTTCTTATTATATTCAGAGTGTCAGAGTTAGATTTGTTTCTGGGAACAGTGCCTAATGCAGGCGTCGGATGCAGCGTTTTAATGATATTATCTATTGAGTACTCATCATCCAGCTCAACCTTGAACTTTGAAAGGAAATGAAGCATCCCTCCAATATCAAGGGTTTCTCTTTGATCTTCTTGTGCTTTTCCTAGGTCATTTAACCTTCTCCTGATTGATTCAACAACTAACTGATGTTCGTGTTGTTCCTTGGAGTCTTTTTCAAAAGATGAATTGTTTTCTGTACGTGAAGTTCCCGCTAGGGCCATTGTATGTAATTTAGAAGAATCTAATCTAAAGAGCTGTTCAGGTGATAAACCCACGAATCCAGATCCATTGTTTGAAAAAGCATATGCTGATAATGATGACAAATGAGGAAAAGATGCTCTGATGAGATTAAAGCAATAACTAGAAGCATTATTCAAAGTAGCTGTTGCGTTGACCGCTGGTACCGCTTTCTGAAGTTTTCCTTCAGCTCTTAAATTAGTAATAACTTCGAAACAATTCTTAAAGTCTCTATATTCTGGTTCATGCCACTCGAGTTTGGGCATTTCACTACTTTTGCAAAACTGATCAAGATCCGTGGCCGAAATCTCATTATATTCTGAGGGAATGTACCATGGCTTATCTGACGTTAAATTGAAGTCATTTACATAAAATGAGATGCCCTGAGGTGCCGGTTCATGTGAACGGTTGAATGGTCCCTGACCTAAAACTATCCTGCGATCAGATAGTTCTATGAGACCAAAATCCTCAATTGGATAGGAACTATTATTTATCGCTGGTTCTGAGATTGATCTATTCAATGCGAACGGAAATATTTATTAAATCCGTCACTATGATTCAGGCAAATTAAATTTTTCCTAATCCTGTAATTTAGTATTCCCATTTGACCTTCATTCCAACGAGCTGTGGCGCACCTACTGTTCCGGCATTAAGGTCTGGTGTCATGTTTAGGTAAAAAACCTCGTCTGTGAGATTTGTGCCGAACAGGCTCAATTCCATGCCCGATTTGGCTTTGTACCCAACGGCGGCATTTAATACGGTGTAACCATCTTCAATGTAGGTTCCAGCATTTCTATCATCGAAGAAAATCTCTCCTTTGTGAATTAATTCGATTCGGGCGAAGAGTCCATTCTCGTGTTGATAAGTAGCTGAAAGAGACGCATCGATCTCTGGAACAAATGGGGCCTTGTTGCCTGACAAGTCTGCTCCTGTCAACGGATCGGTGTATTTAGTGAGTTCGGTATGAACTTTTCCAAGAGAACCTTGAACCGTTAGGCCTTCGGCGAGTTCAGCGCTGAATTCTATCTCAGCACCATATGAATTTGCCTCTTCAGCATTCAAAACAGCATAGTCCGTGGCAATTAACGATCTTTCTACCTGATAGTTATCAATGTCACTGTGAAATAAAGCGATGTTGGTTTTTAAATTTCCATCTAACCATTTTTTCTTTAATCCAATTTCGTTATTCCATGATTCCTCCTCCTCAAAGACCGCTCTTTCAGGATCATCAATGAAGGCACTGAATCCGCCTGGCTTTGAGGACAGTCCTGTATTTACATAGACTAAAGAACTGTCATTTAATTCGAAATCAATTCCTGCCCTTGGGCTGGCAAAGGAATAATCGTTTTCGAGGTTGATTGGATCCACAATTCCTGACAGTCCTACAGCATTCCTGTCTATAGTTTTTTCAAACTGATCTAGTCGAAGTCCAACGTGAAAGCCTGTTCTGTCGATTCCATTATATGTTATCTGGCCGAACGCGGCGTAAGTATTTTCACTTAAAGTGTAATCAGTGGTAGTTGCAGCTGGAGCAAAGCCTCCACCGAATTGTGGAGGAAGAGGGACTATGAATTTTCTATCTGTATTTCCATCAAGTTCAGTGTCTCCAAAGTAAGCTCCTGCAGTCCATTCAACATTAGAATCATTGTTAGATGAGAATCTGAATTCCTGAGAAACGATGTCCTGCTCCTGGTAAATCCTTGACTCATTGCCCGGGTTAGGCCCGAAGTCCAAATCGAAATGGTAAGGGCTGATGTCCCAGTTCCGCCGGGAAGTGACTGATAAGAAATTAACTGAATCCCCTTCATGGGAAATTCTGAGTGACTGGGTCTGAGCGCTCTGCTCAGATGAGCCCTCTATATCTGAATTTAAAACAAAAGGATCAGAGCTTAGTGAAGTGAGCCTTGATGCGCCATCATTATAGTCGTCATATGATGCAGACAGGGAAATTTCCCAGTCATCTGAAATGTTCCAATACAGTGATCCTGACCCTGAAAGATGGTCTTGATGGTCAGGGGATATGCCTAGAATTGAATTTTTCAGGTATCCATCCCGCTCGAAGTGCTGGACACCTAAACGGAACGAAAGGCTATTGTCATCGTTGAGCGGCCCCATGATATAAGAATCAAATGTTCTCGCATCATAATTTGCGAATGAAGAGGATATTGAACCTTCAAATTTATTAGATGGACGCTTAGAGGCAATGTTGACCACCCCTGCATATGAATTAACGCCGAATAGAGTTCCCTGAGATCCTCTTAAAATTTCAATTTTCTCAACTGCATGGAGTGGCGATGTGTGAGAAAAAATATTACCTGATGGAACGTCATCAACATATTGAATTACTGATGCTGAGCTGAAGAAAGGTGTATTAGTGAGCCCTCTCATGCTGGAAACGTCACCAAAGGATCCGATTCCTGTGTCAGTCTTAGAGTAATTGGGTATGACATCAGCAAGATCTCTGTCACTGAACTTGTTCATGATGCTCAAATCAGTGCCACTGAAAGCCGTTGCGCTCATGGGCCATGAGAGGTATTCGCTAAGGTCACCATAAATGTCACTCTGATCTAATTCTTGTGTGTTCTGAGCATGAGCAGCGATTGACGCTGTATAAAGTATTGATGCGGCTAGGAGAGCAGACTTGTAGTACATTAATTGTTATTGAGGTTATTTAGTTAGAGTAAAATTATGTGATATAATAGAATGATGATTAAGCACTTTAGTTATGATCATCATAAATATCCTAATCAAACGAGATCTTAGGGATTTATTTTATATATTCTAGAGTTAAATCATCAAATTGTATAACTTTTCCGGAGTATGCGGTTCCCCATAAAGAAGCTTTTCCCTGCCCAGGTGAGCCTTCGTGAATGTGACTAATTGTTTCTTGCTTAGGCTCTTGTGCACCTTCGGTCCAGGCTGATCCTGAGATTTTCCATGAGTCTCCATTATTAGATATTTTCAGCCTAAGGTTTAGCCATTGGTCTGGAGTCCATTTAAATGGAACACTTTTAAGAGGCTCTTCATTTTTAACTAATTCAATGACGCTTTTAGACGGAACAACCCTGAGCCTATATCCTGATATTCCGTGAAGCCCAATTCCAAAACGCGGATAGCTCCTTCTTTTACGGTAACCTTTGACCTTGGCTTGGAGAGTAGCGGATTTCTTAACTGAGGGACCGAAAATAACAGCATTCTCTGACAATGGTTCTGCGGCCATTTCAAGAAATTTCCCTCTTTTACTTTTATCGGCATCTAACGACTTGATTTTAAAAATGCCGTCTATTTCCATCATCCCTTTGGGGAAGGTATCGATTTCGAGAGATTCAAAATCGTTAGCATATTTCTCCTGTCCAGAAAGGAAAATAGGGCTAATCGATATAATTAATAAGATTGTTATAATGAGTTTCATTCGCTGCGGATTCCTTCTACGAGGTTACCATTGAGTGATAAACGAGCAGAAATAATACAAAAGGCAATGCTCCCAATGCAAATAAGTAAAACAATCAAAGAAAGAAAATCAATTGGGAACTGAGCACCTTTGCCGTTCATGTTGGGTGAAACTGCGATGATTGAAGCTAAAACGCCGGTAAAGATTCCAAATGCGACTAGATATAAATGTTCAAAAATCAACATATTAGTAAGACTGATTCTTCGAAAACCTAAAGCCGTCATGATTGATACCTCTGACCTCCTTTCAATGACGCTTCGAGCAATAAGCATGCCTACTCCTACTGTCCCAAGCAAAAGGCCCAATCCCCCCAAGGCAGTGAATATGGATATGTAAGTGTTTTGTACTCTAGTGTATTGAGCGAGCCTGACATTAGATCTGACAAATTCCATGCCACGTTGTTCGAGGGCCCTGGTCACATTTGCGATCATTTCATCCTCATTTTTTTTGTCATCTATTCCAGAATCAGCGAGGAACATTTGATATCCGGATGTACCAGGAAAATGTTTTATAAACTGTTCTTCAGACATGACAAGGTTTCCCTGCAGGATTGAATTCTCAAGCAGGCCTACTACTTGTAATTGTAAGGACTTGCCACTCTCATCAGTATAGTTAATGAAATCACCTAGCTTCTTCTTCATTGCCCACATGACTGAAGCTTGATCCCCTATCACTGGTACAATGTTTTCAGGTGAATCTTTATTGAGCAATGTCCAATTTGAGTCATGCGTTTCATCAGTATCTTTGCTCAGTGCAGAGGCGAACTTGAATGCATTGTCTTGAATAAACCGGGAAGTGTTTACACCTAAAATTCTTGGTTTAACAGCATGGTTAAGGTTTTGACAGCTTGCCTCTTCGCCATCCTTGATCACTCTGAATGGAATGAATTTGATATCATCAGTGTTATATTCTTCAAAACCGAAATTATCGCGTTCCTTCTTATCGTTTAAATCTTCGTATACTGGGATAGTAGTCTCCGCAAAGAATTCATATCCTCCAGTACCAGACTCGTTGGTGTTCGAATCTGGAGAATTGCTTAAACGGAATGCGTTGACAGAAATTATAAGAAAAACGCCAGAGGCTACAGTGCCTGTGACGGCCAATGATCTTCCTCTCCTTCTGGCCGCATTTCTTTTGGCTATATTTTTGAGGTTCATACTGATTTTTCCAGTCACTACAGAAATTGCATTGAGGTGATATGAGAAGAACTGAATGAAGCCACACAAGAAAAAGAATCCTGCACCAAAAAACGACCCTGCAAGTTTAGCTCCCTCTGATCCGTAACCCAAAAAGACACAAGTCGAACCAAGGATAGCACTGAGAATTATGCCTATTAATAAAATAACTCTGCGCCGATGATTGTCAGTTCCCTTTGAACTCAATTGAAGGCCATGTGCAGAAGAAAGGAGATCTCTCGGAGATTCCGAAGTGATTTTGTTAACGGATAACCGAATCACAATTGTAGCAAATAGGAATATTCCCAGAGTCCCTGAAATTAAAGAGCTTGGAGTCGCCTCAAATACGAACTGAACGCCAGCAGCAGCATCAATCCAGATACTACTTAATGCTAAGAGTGTAATTTTTGTGTATATGTAACCACCAAAAGAACCCAACAGTGATCCTAGAGTTATCGAAACTAAAAACTCGCTGAGGAGGAGATTTCTTAGCTTTCTTCGCGTAAACCCAATGGCTCCGAGTGTGCCTAATTGCGATCTTCTTGCCTCTACAGCAAAGAGGCAAAGCATCATAGAAAGTAATATAGCGGCTAGTATTAAAAATCCACTCAGTGAAGCAAAGAGTTGACCAAAGTTAAGTGCATTTGAAACAGATTCCTCCGACTCATCACTAGGGTACCTGATTTGCATTCCAATGTCAGTTAATTTTAAATGCGGCGAGATTAGATCATGAAAATTCTCACCATTTAGCCGACTCACAAATACTGACGTTGTGTTGCCGAAACGGTTCCCCCAATACTCCTTTGCTAAATCAATTGAAATAAATATCTTTGGTGTGGCGCGGTACTTTTCCCAATACTCTTCGTCTTGATCACGTATCCTTTTGGTATCTAATGGCAAGCCACTTTCCCAACTCGAAAGAGTTTTGGCTGTCTTTAGTCCAGGAAATTCAGGTACCCAGCTAATTGTCAGGCCGGGACTGTCGGAGGGGATTGTTTTGGTGACTGTTAATTCCCTAAAATCAGAATTATCCTCAACGCCATCTTCATCTAACTTATCTCCGACCGTAGTGAACTCTCTTGTATTAATGACTGAGAAGTAGCTAATATTAATTGAATGTCCTGAACCGATGTCCAAGCCTCCCTGCTCAGGGTTTTGGGAAAGCCACTCATTTATATAGACTTCGTTGTTTTTAGGAGGCTCAATTCCCAATAATTTAGCTGCAAGCGGACCGATTCCAGTGCCCACAGAATAAGGGACTGATTTTTCTTCATGTACTATATCATTGATAAGATAAGAGAGTATTGGTTCTGCCGTGCTATCCGCCTCCTTCATTGCAGATTCGACCTTGTCAGAGATGAATACCCTGTCGCTTTGAAACATCGAAACTTCTGTGTTTGAAATAGTTTCAGAAGTGTATTTGAGTTCGATATCCTCGTGAGTCCATGATTCTTGAACTGCCTGTTCGAATCTCTCTGTGTTTGATGACAGTATTACATTGACTCTGTTTTCTTTGGATATTTCTTCCTGCAGTTTTTTTAAAGGGACAAATATGTTCAATGCAGCGCTTTGGTTTGCCTGGAGGCTAAAGTGCCCTCCGCTCTGAGGTTTAACTATATGAGTGATTTCAGAGGAAATTGTGGCAAGTTTTCCGCTTTCACCAGAGAGCGGTGCGTCACGTGATACGTGCCCTGGCATTTCAACTTTTATTATAATCCTGTCGCCTATCTTTAAATTTTGCCGCTCGGCGATTGCGCTACCTATTGCCAAAAACTCATCGTCAGTGATATTGATAATATTCTTTCCGGTACTTGCTAATTCCCAAAAGCTGTTATTAATGCCATAAACATTGACCCGGTTAAGTCTCTTTGATTTGTCAGGAGTGCTCAAAGTTCCCGGAACATTTAAGAGCGCCGTTGATTTGTTCCCTGCCGGTGAATTTTTAATTTTGCGAGCAAATTCTGATGTGAAAAAACGGTCCCCTCCAAGCAATGCTGAACCGACAGAGCCAATTCTCTGTGACGCAGCGTTTCTAAGAGTCTGCTCAACTGAATCTCCAACAAAAAGCGATCCGGTCAGTATTGAGGATGCCAGTGCTATGCCGAGGCAGAGACAGATGGATATTTTCCAATAATGTAAAAATCCTCTAAAAGCTAAGCGTATCATGCTTGTTAAACATCAACGATATCTGTGCCATGAAATCCTAAATTTCTTTCCATGCATGATGCAGTTTTAGCATCATGAGTGACTAGAATTAGGGTAGTGTTTTGCTCATCACAAAGCCGTAACAATAAAGTAATTAATTCTTCTCCCCTTGAACGGTCAAGGGCACCAGTAGGCTCATCTGCAAGAATAAGTTCAGGAGAATTAATCATAGACCTTACAACGGCTACTCTCTGCATTTCACCACCTGATATTTCGGATGGCATCTTTTCAGCGTGGTCAGCCATTCCAACGCTTTCGAGTAAATGAAGTGCCCGGTTTTTACAATCATTGTGATCAATTCGTGAAGACGCCGCAAGATTAGGGAGGGTGACATTTTCGATGACGGTTATTTGTGGGAGCAAATGATGTGATTGGAAAACAAAACCAATTTTTTCAGCCCTTAATACTGATAGGTCCTGATCCTTCAGTTTCGATACGTCCTGTCCGCAAACTTTAACTTCACCTGAGTCTGGACTGTCCAGTGTGCCTATAATATTTAGGAGCGTACTTTTACCACAACCCGAAGAGCCAACTACCGAAACGCTTTGTCCAGTGTCAATGCTCAGATTGATATTATTAAATATCTCCCGTTTACTGTTATGGTCGCCCTCTGGATAACTTTTTGATACGTTATTTAATTGAACAATCATTCTGTGATCCACCTTCTGGCTTTAAATTCAAATCTTTCCAATTCCTCGTTTTTGACGTTTTTCACAGGTATTCTCAAGGAAAAAACAGATTTCAGTTTATCTTCAATTTTGAGTATCAGCTCATCATCTTCTGAATTGGTTCTAATATTAACAAGTACTTGGATTTCTTTCATAGAACGCTCATCTCTTACGACGACGCGGTACTCTGAAATATCAACGTACTCACTAATGACTGAATCAATAGCTGACGGGTATATATTGACTCCTCTGATCACAACCATATCATCAATTCTTCCCAACACTCCGCCCTCAAAGCTTAATAATTCTTGTCCATTCACCATAGTCACGGACTTCTTAACTAGGTCCCCGGTCCTGTATCGGAGCAAAGCATTGTCGGACCTTTTGAGCGTAGTTAACACCAACTCTCCTTCTTCCCCTGTGCCTACCTCTTTGCCACTTTCAATGTCAATGACTTCTGATAAATGATATCCAGGAATGACTGACAAGGTGCACGGATCACTAGAACTTTGAAAAGTTACGGGGCCGACTTCGGTCATGCCATGATGATCTATGACCACGGCCCCACTCCACAAATCACTTATGCGTTTTCTTATGGATGGTATAGAGCCTCCAGGTTCGCCAGCGACAATGATTTTATTAATGCTTGTCTCAGATGTGTCAGAATTTACTTCGCCTAATCTCATTGCATATGTTGGAGTGCAGCACAGAACAGTTGCTCCGCAGTCGTTAATTGAATCAATTCGTGATTCAGAACTGAGCCCTCCTCCTGGAACTGTTAAGTACCCTTTACGCGAAGCGGCCTCATAAGCAGTCCAAAAACCAAGGAAAGGTCCAAATGAAAAGGCAAAATAGATGACGTCTGTACCAATTTTAAGATCCGCAGCAGAATATATAAAGTCCCACGCATCAAGCATGTTTGACCAATCATGACTAGTGTCTAACCAGGATATGGGTTCACCCGATGTGCCGCTGGTCTTGGACAATTTGCTATAGAGGTGTAAATCTTGGCAAAGATTAGAACCGAACGGTGGATTGTGTTGATGGTCTGTGACGATTTCTGACTTAGTTGTGAATGGACACTTTTCAATGAATTGTTCTTTAGTGAGAGAATTTGCATCACCTATTCCGCTGCCTATAAGTTTGTCCGCATTTAAGGATCCTGGGTTAGCCAACTGCTGTTGTACAAGTTGTCTGAGAGAATCTAGTTCATTGTCTTCAGACATAAGAAAGCTTCGCTGCGGATTTTAACAATCGCTCAATTAATTATTGGTCAGTTTCTACAGCAGGCGGCGGACCGTGCGGCTTTGAGCCCTGTGGTTTGAACTTTGTAACAATGCAACCACCAATGGCTGCCATGGCTACGCCTAACCAGAACAACTTAGGGACTGATCCTATGCCTCCTGGAGGCGGATCCATGGTGATTGATATGAGGGCATTGACGACAGGTGCTCCTGCGAAAATTATAGCCATCACAACTGCAGGGTGCCCCTTGGCTCCGAAAGCGAGTAGTACTCCGAAAGCTCCAATGGCACCAACGATTCCCGCAATAAAAGAGTACGTTATTCCTGATCCAGGCATTGACCAACTGGCTCCTTTTATAATTAGTAATAAGAATGGAGCGGCAACTGCGGTGACAAAGTAAGCGATGCCCACCCAAAGAAATGCCTTGTAACGACCATTTTCAGGATCTCCCATTCCAATTGCACCTTTGTGAAGAAATATTCCATAGACGCCCCAAGCGGCGACTGTCATTAAAGCAAATATTAACCAGGTCATGCCTTTTTTATTATTTATAGTTTTTGATTTAACAGCACTCATTAAAAGGTAACTTATTTTTGTAGGGCTGCATCATTGATGGTTTTGCGAATAGAATCCGGAATTGGTACGGATTTCATTCCTGATTCAGAGAACCTCACACAAACAACAACTACAGTGCCTTTTGCTAGCAATTGATCGTTATTGTTAAAAAAGTTAAATTCGTAACTGATCGTTTTGTCAGTCATTTCAGAAACGAGTAAGTGAATATTAAAATCCTCCTCAAACTTTAAGGGTTTTTGATATTCACAGGAGACGTTGATTCGGGGCCACCCTATGGGCATTCCATCGTCATCCGTCATTTCAGTTACGGAATAACCCAAGGATCTGTAAAAAGAATGTTCGCAGTCCTCCATGTATGGAAAGAATGAGGCGAAGTGAACTATGCCAGCCAAGTCAGTTTCAGAAAAAACTGCCTTTCTTTTTTGTTTAAAGTGATAGTTCATTTTTAATTTACGCAATCAATCTAAGGGCCATTTTAATCAATTCTATATAAACCTGAAAATTAATTATTACTAAAATATAGTAAATAGTACCACAAGGCACTGCAGTGTATGAACAACTATACAGATTCTAAATTTCAAGCAACGAGACCATGCTTGAGCTTAGAGGGGACAGTGGCAAAATCCGAGACTGCTTCAAATAATTTAGTAAAGTCTTTAAAAACATCACCGATCAGGCAATCAGTGAGGTCTCCTCTGAGGTCGGGATGGGACTTTATAAGATCACCAAAGCTAAAGCTCTCATCATAAAATGCATAAACAAGGGCGCGCATAGCCTCGATGCCCTTACATAACTCTTTGCCATAATCATTGAATTGACCGGCGCTGAAATCATTGTTGGCGATAGCATTAGAAACGGCATCAGCAGCCATTTCGCCACTTTTCAAAGCAAGAAATACTCCCGAAGAGAAGACAGGATCTANAAAAGCATAAGCGTCACCGGCGAGTAGAAGACCATCAGCCGCACAAAATTCGGAACGATAGGAGTATTCTCCTGTGGACCAGTATTTACCAAATTGTTCACCGCATTCGAGATGCTCCATTATCCACTTATTATTTNTAATTTCTCGAGCAAAGATTTCTGACAGGTCTCTCGTGTCGCTGTACAAATAATCTCTCTCAGCCACGATGCCTACACTGACAATGTCACCTTCCAATGGAATGTACCAGAACCATCCCTTTCCTGGCAGATAAGCCACTGTCGTTGACCCTGCATCGAGNCCNGGATCTCTTTTAGCACCTTTGTAATAAGTCCATATGGCAATTTTGTTAAGCTGCGGATCCCTTTTTTTCCATTTCTTTTTATTTTGGGCAATCGTGTCTCGACCGGAAGCATCTATGACTATTGGTGCTCTCAATTCATAAGGCTCAGAATCTGGAGACATTGCGTTTACGCCGACTACGCGGCCTGATTCCTCAATGAATGATTTTACAGTCGTCAGCTCTCTAACTTCTGCGCCGTTTTCACGAGCCTTATCCATAATCAATTCATCGAACTGGCTCCTCAAAACCTGCCATGTAGTAGAAGATGGGTGATCATAATGCTGGAAAAAATAAAAGGGTCTGGACTGGCAGCCGTCTTCAGTAACAAATTGAACGCTAAATTTTTGAGTGAATCCAATTTCATTCATTTTATCAGCTATTCCTAGACGCTCTAAAGGAAAATAGCAGAATGGCATGAGTGATTCACCAACATGATAGCGTGGAAATTTTGTCTTCTCTAAAAGTGCTACGTCATGTCCCTTTTCGGCTAATAGGGCTGCGGCAGTGGACCCTGCTGGCCCGGCGCCAATGACTATCGCATCAAAATCGGTTGCATTCATTGTTATAATAATAGCGTATAAATATCGGAAAAGGATCTAAATTAATTTCAATTATCGATTTTGTTTCTTTCGACAGGTAAGATCTCTACGATGTCTGCAAGTGTAAACCCTTCAGGGTCAGTTAATTCATTACACCTTCCATAAAGGTTTGTTCCTTCAGGAACTTCAAGGAGAGTCGAAATTAATGAATCACTTGAAATTTTGAAGAAGGCCCTTGGACCACTATTGTATGGGACAGAGTACTCTTCGAGAAGGCCACCGAGGGGCTTGATTCCCTGTTCAATTTCATTCCTAATTTCAGAGCCAAACTGATCCAAATTCATTCCGATGGCACCAAATTCCACAGGAAAGTTATGATCCTTGGTTTTTAAAACTACCATCCTGAGTAAATAATTATCATTAGAAACACGTTCTAGAACCTCGATATATAGATCACTACTATGATGTTTTACGAGTGTCGAAGTCATGTCCCTGTCATGAAATAAGAGCTTTCTTTCATTATCGGGCAATGACTCAGCTGGTACCGGCTCAATGCATGGCTTTGGGATGTCTTTTGATTCGTAAAAAAAATCAAGAGGCAACAAATACGACCTCAGCTCTGGTGATAAGGACTCATGCATAACGAGCGTTCTGATGCTCCTTAAGGAAAAACTCATGGAGGAGACGATCAACCTCGAGTAGACCCTTTCTAGTCATTGTGATGCTATCATTAGTCAATTCAAGGTACCCATCATTTTCTAAGATTTCTATGGGCTCACGAAAGCGCATTGAAATATTTTCCGCGAATTTCGTCTCAAAATGTTTGAGGTCAACTTTACCAAGTTTTAATTGAAATATGAATTCACGAATTAGTGTCTCATCATCATTCGTTGGGTAAGCTCGATAAATTGGAAATTCATTGTCAGTCACACGTTCAAGGTACTTGCCAATGTCATGTTCGTTTTGAACGTGAATGCCACCGATATGACCAAAAGAAGCAACGCCTGTTCCCAGCATGTCAGCTCCGCCCCACAATGCATCACGGTATACAAACTTAACTGTTTCAGGATTTTTGACTACTGTATAGGCGCTAGTCACAGTGTATCCTGCCTTAACAAAAGCATCAAAGGCTTCACTTACCCATCTTCTCTTGGTTGGCCAGTCGGCTACAGGAGCGGTTAATTTTCCAGACTCCTTCATTTCCTTATAGATCGTTGTGTTATAAGGAATTTCCATTTGATAGATTGTAACGCATTCTGGCTCTAGGCTGATGGCTTGCTGAACGCATTCTTTCCAATTCTCTTCAGTCTCATCAATCATGCCAGCGATCAAATCAATGTTAATTTGAGGAAACCCAATTTCTTTAGCGTAATTATAAGAGCGGATAATTTCTTTGCCTCTGTGAGCTCGGCCGTTTATTTCAAGTATGTGATCATTGAAATTTTCAACGCCCAAACTTAATCGAGTGACACCAAGTTTGCGGATACGATCAAGTTTTTTCTCAGTGAGTGTCCCTGGTTCACATTCGAAGGCAACTTCCTCTGCCTCGTCCCAAGGAAACACGGCTTTCATTCGGTCAGTAAGCTCGGTCAGTTGAGAGACAGAAAGATAAGAAGGTGTTCCACCACCGAAATAAATGAACTTAGGTCTGCGTCCTTTCAGATATGGCATTTCACCATATTTCTCAATTTCCTTAATCCCAGAATCAATGTATGCCTTGATTTCAGATGCGTTCTTATCGGTGTAGACTCTAAAGTAACAAAAGTGGCATCTTTTTCGGCAGAATGGGATATGAAAATAAATACCTAAAGGTATTGGGTCGTCTTTTGGGGGAGAATTTAAGAGTGAAATTAATTGCGGTACATGCTCAGGCTGCCAAAAGGAGTACTGTGGGTAATTTGAAATAAAGTAATTACCAACTCCGGTTTCATCATCTGTGTGTGTATCAAGCATTAAACTCCTCAGGAAGAAGAATATATAATTCTACTTTTTAGTTTCAGCAAAGCAGTAAATTTTACCATCGTCACAGCCGATGACTAGTTTTCCTTCAGTGATAGCTGGCGATGATCTTATGTTATCCCCTATCTCATAAGACCATTTTTGTTTTCCTGATTTGATGTCTACAGCGTAGATGGAGCCGTCCCCTGAACCAATGAAGACCGAGTTTCCTGACACGACTGGAGAGGACTCTATACCCTGTCCTGTTTTAAATTCCCAATGGCCCTCACCCGTTTTGCGATTGATTTTATAAAGCCTCTTATCTTTGCCTGCTGCATAAACTGAATCCTTAGTGACTGCTGGTGATGAAAAAAAAGGGAAGTCCCGTTCTCCAAATTCCCAGATCCTTTCCTTTTTTTTGAGATCAAATGCAGCGACGCGGTTTCCATGATGAGCAACGTAAGCCACTGAATCAGCAACTACTATTGAATTGGCTATATAGTTTTCTGCATCCATGGTGATATGCACTTTGCCAGTTTCAGTTTTAATTCCATAGATCTGCGCATCACATCCTCCAAAATAAATTTTACCATCAGATATGCCTGGTGCACCGTTAACATAGTTCTGAGTTTCATATTTCCATTTAAGCTTACCTTCTGCCAGAGAAACGCAGTGCATGTAATTATCGTAACTACCAACTAATGCATAGAGCTTTTGATCAACAGTACTTTTGAAAAGGTTAACGCCACCAAGAATCTCTCCTTCAGTTTCATATTTCCATTTGAGCTTACCGCTATTGGAATTGAGCGAATAGAGGTGCCCGTCACCTGATCCGAAAAGTACAGAATCATCAGCAACACAGGCAGTACCCTCAATGATGTCATCAGTATTAAATTCCCAGAGAATATTACCCTCAGAAAGGCTCAAGCACACAAAACGACCCTCTTCGTTGCCGACAAAAACCTTATCACCAGAAATAACGGGAGTCGCAAATACGCTACGCCCTATTTTTACACTCCACTCTAGCCCTAACGGAAGATTTAACTCGGCATTAGCGACGCCCTTCATATCGGGAGATCCGCGGAAAAATTCCCAGTCACCGAGACTCTTTTCTGTGCAAACCAAAAAACAAAACAAATAGACTAGCGGAGTTGATTTTAAAGCTTTCATTTTAATGGACTTCATTGAATCTATTAATAGCTTTAAAGATAAATGTCTTCAACTCATTGAATTAATAAAAGTTTAAATATTTACTGATAAAATACACTATATTCCTATTTAATAATGGACGAATCGAACAATTTGCCATCCGAAAANATACCAGAAGAACTTCACTCTGAATATGAGGAGNGACCNTTCAGGAATTGCACGCGATGCGGTGAGACTCTTTTAGATTATGAAGACGGGTACCATGTAGCGAAGATATTTAAATCGAGCGAGACAATCTTTGAATACGCACTCTGTTTTTCCTGTCACGCGGGNCTCATAAGTGANTTTTCTGAGGATTCAAAACGATCNNTGGGGGAATATTATTCAGAAAGAATGAAGCTCGGATTAGGACTTTNCGGTTGCGGTCTATGTGGATTGCCTAAAATTGAATTCATTGAATCAGAGTATTCCGTTGGAGCCTTATGCCNTGGCGATAAAATGATAGAAGGTTTTGTTATATGTTCGCCATGCATGGATTCTACTAATTCACTAATTTCAAATAAGACCCAGGGAATTTGGGATGATTTCTTGAGTGAGAATTTCCCAGGAGTGCCGGCTGATGCGCTTCCCTCGCCAGGTAAACTGGGCGTGTTATAGTAAAAGAAAACAAATCAACCTTAACAAAAATGAAAGAGGCCGAGTTTAAACTGATTCGAAGAAGTTTTATTTATAGACTCACATTCTCTGTAATTTCTACTCTGCTATTGATTTTAGCTTCACATTTAAATTTGATTTTTTTCGGCATGATAATTACAGGGCTCATATCGTTTCCGTTCTTTTTCATTATCAGTGTTAAATTTTTCCCAGATTCGTCTGATTTCTTCAGTTTCAAATACAAAAACTTTTCACGGAAAAGAAAGGATCTAGACATTGTTCCGGAGGACTACGAAATAAAGAGTGATTATTTTGATGACTATCGAAGAGGTTAATTGATCATTGACTAGGGCAGCTAAAATTATGGAGGTACAAAAGAGATCAACAATCACGAATGGGCTAAGGTCTCTATCCTCTTACTTAAAAAAACTGCAGCGCTCAGGTGATGATTATATTCGCCTGAACATTGAATCAGCTAATAGGCTGAAAAATATAAAGACGTCAATAGCAAGTAAATTGGCAAATGATAAATATAAGAAAAAAGCACACTCTAAGCCTCATCTAATAGATGATATAAAGGGCAAAGTCTATGAATGTGAGAAGATTAGAAACTTAGGAACGTTACGGGAGAAGCTTGTTTTTTCTTCAGGAGATCCAGAGTCTGATATAATGTTTATAGGTGAAGCTCCTGGGTATGAGGAGGAGCTCAAAGGCATGCCCTTTGTCGGGCCATCAGGACAGCTCTTAACAAAAATAATTAACGCTATGGGCCTTAATCGAGAGGATGTTTACATTTCGAACATTGTGAAGTTCCGTCCATTAATTGAGGGTCCTGACCAAGGCACCTCTAACCGTAAGCCGAGCTCCGAGGAGATGAGTGTCTCCTTGCCGTACATACTAGATGAGATTGAAGTTGTTAAGCCAAAGGTAGCGGTTGCTCTTGGAGGGACGGCAATGCAGGGGCTCCTCAGCATAAACGGTCCACTATCATCCGCTCGCGGTAAAATACATGACGCTCATGGGTATAAGACAATAGTGACATATCATCCATCTTATTTACTTAGGAGCAAGTCACCTAATAAGGACAAGCGTAAGCTTTGGGAGGACATGCTGATGGCTATGCAAATCTTGGGCTTAAATATTAGCGAAAAACAAAAAAACTATTTTAAATAAGCGAACTTAAGCATCCTCCTCAGTCTCCTCAGTCTCCTCATCATTGGATCTGACCGGAGCTATGTCTTGAAGGCTTTCGCTTTCATTGAGCGTTACAAGTTTTACTCCTTGTGCATTTCTTCCTGTTTCTCTGACATCAGTTATTCTTATTCTGATGCTTTGACCTCCACTAGTCATTAGCATGAGCTCCTCCTCATCGGATACAGCTGCTGCTCCTATAACTTTGCCGGTTTTGTCAGTGCACTTCATTGTTATTACACCTTTGCCTCCCCTAGATTGAAGACGATAATCATCAAATGGAGTTCGTTTGCCGATCCCATTTTCTGATGCAACTAGTAGTTTTTTGTCATCCGACACTAAAGCTAGGCCTATGACGCAGTCATTCTCTGCAGGCCTGATTCCGTAAACTCCGGATGTATTTCTGCCTTGGCTCCTGGCCTGCTCTTCATGGAATCTCAAACTGAGCCCGTTCCTTGTTACAAGAATCACTTCATTTCCGCCAGTAGTTAGTCTTACGTCTATGAGTTCGTTATCCTCATCAAGTTTTATTGCGATTATTCCGTCCTTTCTGTAGTTGCGGAAATCGTTAACTGCTGTCTTTTTGATTTTACCACTCCTAGTTGCAAATAATACAAATCCTGCATCATTTGAGAAGGTTGTATCGTTGCCATCATCATCGGTGTCGTAAGCCAAGCGCAATACAGCGGCTACGTTTTCTTCTGGCTGAAGGTTCAGTACATTTTTGATGCTTCTTCCACGAGATGACCGTGACGCTTCAGGTAATTCATAGACTCTCTCCACATAGACACGACCAGTGTTTGTGAAAAACATGAGATAGTCATGCGCATGAGCAGTGAACAGATGTTTAACAAAGTCCTGTTCATCTTCGTCCTTCGTTCTTGTTTCCATTCCTCTGACTCCTTTGCCTCCCCTCGCCTGTACTCTGTACTCACTAGAGGCGGTCCTTTTGACATAACCCCTGTGACTTAATGTGACGATCATGCCATCATTGGCTATGAGGTCCTCTATTCCTATTTCTCCTTCGTCAGGAAGTATAGGGCAACGGCGAGGAGTGGCATGCTTTTCCCTAATCTCTAAAAGCTCATCCTTTATAATACCAAGGACTCTGGATTCCTTATCGAGGATATCCATGAAGTCTTTTATCTCATCAATTACCTTATCATATTCACCTTTTACCTTTTCACGCTCCATTGCCGTGAGTTGGTAGAGCCTTAACTCAAGGATTGAGTTAACTTGTCGATCTGTGAAAATGTATTGATCACCTTCAATGCTGGGCTGGTCTCGAATAAGTACGCCTAACGATTTTGCTGTTTCGCATGAAAACTTATAGGTCTTCAAGCGCTCTCTGGCTTCATCTCTATTCTTAGAGTCACGTATGATTTTTATAAAGTCATCAAGGTGAGCTATGGCCAATAGGAATGCTTCAAGATTCTCAGCGCGATCCTCTGCCTTTTGCAGCAAGTACCGGGTCCTTCTAATAATAACATCTCTACGGTGCTCTATAAATGCATCAAGAGCGTCCAAAATAGAAAGTTGTTTTGGTCTTCTTTCATGAATTGCCAGCATGTTAACCCCGAATGATGTTTCCATTGCTGTTAACTTGAATAGCTGATTTACGACGACCTGTGGCCTGGCGTCACGCTTGAGAGTTATTTCAATGCATGTTTCTTCGTCAGAAAGGTCGCGCATTCCAGAAATGTCAGTTAGAACCTTTTCTCTTACTAGCTCAGCGATTCTTTGTTGCAACGTGGCTCTGTTAACTCCATGTGGAACTTGCTTTATTATGATCTGAGAAGTTCCAGTAGAGGTTTCCTGTACGTCCATCACTCCGCGTATTTTGACACTACCGCGGCCGGTACGAAAATAACTGTCGATGCCTTTATATCCTCTAATTTCACATGCACCCGCAAAATCTGGCCCCTTAATAAACTCCTTTATCCCATCAATATTGATTTCAGGATTCTCTATTCTGGCACATATCCCATCAATGACTTCACCAAGGTTATGAGCTGGTATATTAGTTGCCATACCAACGGCTATCCCTGTTCCTCCATTCACAAGAAGATTAGGAATGGAGGCCGGAAGTACTTCTGGCTCTAGCGAATTTCCATCGTAAGTTTCCTGTCGATCGACTGTTCTTTTTTCCAGATCAGTCATCATGGATGAACCTAATTCAGTGAGTCTAGCCTCCGTGTACCGCATCGCTGCCGGGGCATCACCCTCAACAGAACCAAAGTTACCCTGTCCATCGATTAATGTTTCTCGCATTGTCCAAGGCTGCGCCATGTTAACCATGGTCGGGTAAATTGCTCCATCACCGTGCGGATGATATTTACCCATTGTTTCACCTACAATTCTCGCACATTTCAGATGAGGTTTTGATTGAGAGAGTGATAGGTCATGATGCATCGCGTACAAGAGTCGCCTCTGAGAAGGCTTTAGGCCATCACGCGCGTCAGGTAGAGCTCTTGAAACAATGACCGACATCGAATAATCCAGAAAGGATTTCGACATCTCATCCGCTACATTGATTTGTTTAATTGTGTCCTCAGACATTACTATATTTAAAATTATCTTAAGTTAAATGATTACACATCAAGGTTTTGAACGTTGAGTGCATTGTCCTCAATGAACCTTTTCCTAGGCTCAACAACATCACCCATGAGCACATCAAACATCTTGTTTGCTTCTTCAAAGTTTTCATGATCAAACTGTACTCTCAGGAGAGTCCTTGTTTCCGGATCCATTGTCGTCGAGTAGAGTTCTTTAGCGTTCATTTCTCCTAAACCCTTGAATCGTTGAATACGCATTCCCCGCTTGCCTATGTCCAAAATCCTGTCGAGTATCTCAAATAGGTTGAAAACGGGATCAACAATCATCTGGTCCCCTTCACCTTCAACGAGCTCATAAATAGGAACGTCGTCTGAATAAAAAGGATCAGTCTGTAGTCCCAACTCATTAAGTCTTTCCAAAATCTTGGCAATTGCCGCAGATTCATGAAGCTCATATTTGATTGCCCGTCTTTGAACACCGTTAAATTTTTCCCGGTACTCCTCAACCTCCTCTTCCGTTAATTCCTCGTTAAGGAGTCTCAGATCTCTGTTGCTTTGACAAAACTCCAAGAGAGACTTTTCATCGTTAAAGTAAGTAATGCTCTCTTCGTTTCCAACTCGGACTCTGACCATGTAATCAGGTAAGTGGCCGTCTTTTTGATTGGACAATAAATCCCTAAAATTGCCACCATGTCCTTCTAGCGTTCTGACGAAACGAGTCAGTTGTGACAGTGTATCAAGGACACTCTTCAATAAATCTGTCTCAAGATATT
This sequence comes from Verrucomicrobiales bacterium, assembly GCA_002708885.1. Classification (GTDB taxonomy): domain Bacteria; phylum Verrucomicrobiota; class Verrucomicrobiia; order Verrucomicrobiales; family DEV007; genus EC70. The sequence continues at coordinate 20,220 of PAPL01000058.1, forward strand.
CGTCAGTGCCAGCTTTTCGCAAGCGAACCTCTTCAGAGCCAAGTGAAATAAGGATCTCATTAAGCTCAAAATCATCAGCTATGTATTCCTCACGCTTCTTTCTGGTCACTTTATAGAGAGGAGGTTGGGCAATGTAAAGATAACCGGCTTTAACAAGTTCGGGCATGTGTCGACAGAAGAAAGTGAGTAGCAAAGTGCGTATGTGGGAACCATCAACGTCCGCGTCAGTCATGATTACCACTTTGTGATACCTTACCTTGTCCAACTGAAATGCACCTTCCTGATCATCATCACCGGAACTCTCTCCAATGCCTGCTCCTATGGCAGTGATCATGGCTTGGATTTCCTTGTTCTGTAATGCTTTGTGGAGACGTGCTTTTTCAACATTTATTACCTTTCCTCTGAGAGGAAGAATGGCTTGTGTCGTTCTATTTCTTCCGGACTTAGCGGAGCCTCCAGCTGAATCACCCTCAACTATAAATATTTCAGATTTAGCCGGGTCTCGCTCAGAGCAATCTGCGAGCTTTCCAGGCAGGCCTCCGCCTGACAGTACTGACTTTCTAACTGTTTCTCGCGCCTTTCTGGCCGCTTCACGTGCCCTTGCCGCATTGACAGCCTTCTCAATAATTAGCTTAGCTACAGAAGGGTTTTCATCGAAGTAGCTCTGAAGGCCTTCATAAACTATGGAGCCAACGACTCCCTCTATTTCTGTGTTAACTAATTTCGCCTTGGTCTGAGAATTGAATCTCGGGTTTGGCATTTTAACACTTATGACACATACTATGCCTTCTCTGACATCGTCACCAGAGAGTGCCGGATCCTTGTCCTTTAGAAGTTTATTTGCTTTTGCGTATTGATTAATCGCTCGAGTCAAAGCGCCGCGAAATCCGGNCAGGTGNGTTCCTCCGTCAGTGTTTGGTATTGAGTTCGCATAGCATAGAATNTGATCGTTGTAGCTGTCGTTGTACTGGAAAACAATGTCGGCATANACATCGTCCTCNGTCACTTTGCCGTCATAATCAATCTCTACTTGCCTCTTGCCTTTGATGGNAACTGGATCATTATGAACTAGGTTCTTATCCTCACCTAATTGAGAAACAAATTCTTCGATGCCCTTAGCGTAGTAAAATGTTTGATTTGACTCGGACTCCGGACGCTCATCAATTAATTCTATAGTTAGCCCAGGATTGAGAAATGCCAACTCTCTCATTCTTTTGGCTAATCTCTCAGTCTGAAATTCAATGGTATCTGTAAAGATTGTGGCATCAGGGAAAAATGTAATTTTAGTCCCAGTTGGTTTTTCTGGAATTTCACCAACAACTTCAAGCTCCTTGGTCGTCTTTCCCCTTTCAAACATAATAGAATGAAGTTTTCCGTCCCTACGCACCTCAGCTTTGAACCAATCAGAGAGAGCGTTGACACACTTGGCGCCGACACCATGCAACCCGCCTGAATATTTATAGGCTCCCTGGCCAAATTTGCCGCCTGCATGTAAATTAGTCAGGACCAATTCTACAGCAGGGACTCCAAATTTAGGATGTATATCAACAGGAATTCCTCTTCCATCATCATCAATGGAAATGGATCCATCAACGTGGAGTGATATTATTATTTTGCCGCAATAGCCCGCAAGGTGTTCATCAATCGAGTTGTCTAGAACCTCAAAAACGCAGTGATGAAGTCCTCTTTCATCAGGGTCTCCGATGTACATGCCGGGCCTTTTCCGAACCGCTTCTAGGCCTTCTAATTTATCAATTTGAGCTGCATCATACTCCTGACTACCGGCAGTGTTGTCGATATCATCAGTGCTATTGTCTTGGTCTTTATCGGTCATTTAAAAATTCTTAATCTTTTGGGAATTATTAGGTATAATAGTGTCATTAATACCTCTCTAAATAATAACGCAAAATATACGTTTTAAGCAATCTATTAGACAGTAAAATGGTATTTTTGTTTTGTTATATAAAGGCTCATATCTGACTAATTGTGAGTACGTTACGAAGGTTCTGTAATTGAGCCCAATGCTGTAAGATTAAACTCAGTAAATATTTGTAAATTGAGGTAGAAATTTGAGACTGACTTAACATCATTAAATATCTAATTTTATTTAAATAAATGAATTTAATGAGCCTCTTTAGATAAAATTTCTGGTAGTTGCAACAGAACCAAATAATGACTAACTTCTTAATTAATCAGTCGTTTTAAAAGGATGGTAACTGCTCTTCATTCAACGGACATCAAGGATCAGATTCTTGAATTAAAGGAGAAAAGAAATGCCGTCATCCTTGTGCACAATTATCAAGTAGGAGAAATACAAGAATTGGCAGATTTCGTGGGTGACTCGCTCGGACTTTCTTACCATGCCAAGAAAACGGAAGCTGATGTCATTGCTTTCTGTGGCGTTCATTTCATGGCTGAGACTGCCAAAATTATAAACCCTAATAAGACTGTCATTTTACCTGACAAGGATGCAGGTTGCTCGCTCGAGCAGTCATGCGACGGGCACAAACTGGCGTCGTTCTTAAAAGAAAATTCAAATAAAAATTATTACGTAATTGCATACATTAACTGCAGCGCTCACGTTAAATCACTTTCTGATTGTATATGTACGAGCGGGAACGCTGTTAAAATTGTTGAATCCGCACCGAAGGACAGGCCAATTTTGTTTGTGCCGGATCAGAACCTTGGCTCTTGGGTAATGGAGCAAACTGGACGCAAAATGGACCTTTGGCAGGGATCATGCTATGTGCATGTAGAGTATACGAGAGACAGTATTCTCAAGATCAAAGAAGAGTACCCGCAGGCAGAGCTCATCTCTCATCCAGAGTGCACTTATGCGGTGCGAATGTTATCTGATGAAGTTTGCTCAACAGAAAAGATGATTCATTATGCAAGAAATTCCAAAAGTAAGGACCTGATAATAGCAACTGAAAACGGAATGTTGCACCGCCTAAAGAAAGAGGTTCCTGANAAAAATTTCATACCCGCTCCNACTCAAAATTGCGCGTGTTCTGAATGTCATTTTATGAAAATGAACACACTAGAAAAGCTCAGGGACTGCCTAGAGACATTGGAGCCGGAAATCATCTTGCCTGAAGATATTCGTGTCAGGGCCGAAGANCCGATCCTTAGGATGCTGTCGATTAGCGCTTAAGTAGTCGAAGAATAGAAGTTCTATTTGCGAAATAAAATAGGTACGNAGCCCCTAAACCTAAGATCAGATCTAATAAGATTTGCATCTGAATTGTCGTGTTAAGCCCGAGGCAACCACATTCGATATCAATGCCTCTAATTATCAGCGATGCGAGTGAAGCGATGAATGTAATGAGTAGTAAAAGGCTCAAAAAAACTGCCCCTTTGTAGATTACTCTAAGGAGCAGGCAGGATCCTATAATAAGCTCAAGTGGCGGCAATGTCACAGCAGTAAGCGCTATGAATGGATCACCTAATATTTTATAATTTCTAATGATCAGCTCAAAGGCCTGAGGATCTCTAATTTTATAAATTCCCGAAAAAATAAAAGTGCCTCCCAGTACTAGCCTGATAAGCAGCTCAATAGGGTCTAATCTGGACCTGAGCCAAACTGGCAACTTGTGTATTAATCAGAGCATTTATTTGAGATTTTAAAGATGACTTAAAATAGCATCACCCATTTGAGTTGTATTAACTCTTTGTGTGCCCTCTTCACCTGTAAAGATGTCCCCTGTTCTGTATCCAGCATCTATAGTTTTTCTTATAGCTAGGTCAATTGCGTCAGCCGATTCAATCAAGCCCAGCGAATAACGGAGCATCAAGGATGCTGATAAAATTTGAGCACAGGGGTTCGCTATTCCTTGACCTGCTATATCTGGAGCCGAACCTCCGCTCGGTTCATACATGCCGAAATAAAGACCATCTCCAAGTGATTCACCGAGACTAGAGCTGGCGAGCATGCCAAGTGAACCGGCAATCATAGCCATTTCATCACTTAAAATATCACCAAACAAGTTAGGTGCTAAAACTACATCAAATTCTCGAGGCCTCCGTATTAATTGCATAGCCGCATTGTCAACGTACAGGTGCTCTAAATTAACTTCCGGATACTTAGACGCTACCTTTTCGACAGTGTCCCGCCAGAGGATTCCATTCCTTAAAACATTAGCCTTATCGATGGAGGTTACATGCTTGTTCCGTCCCATAGCAGCATCGAACGCGACAGCCGCTATCCGCTCAATCTCAGATTCTTTGTACACCATCGTATCTATTGCTACTTTCTCACCTCCCTGTTCTTTAATTTCTTTTGGCTCGCCAAAATAGATTCCTCCTGTGAGTTCTCTCACGCAAAGCACATCGAATCCGCCCTCAACAAGATCCGGCCTAATGGGTGAAGCATTAGTCAGTGAAGGGAAGCAAATACTTGGTCGTAAATTGGCAAATAGTCCAAAGTGTTTACGCAGTGGTAGCAAAGCCCCTCTTTCGGGCTGTGAGTCAGGAGGTAAAGATTCCCATTTGGGCCCTCCAACTGATCCGAATAGGATTGCATCAGAATTCTCACAAGACCTGAGGGTTTCATCAGGCAAAGGAGAAGATGTTTCATCTATAGCAATGCCACCCACTAACTGATGATCTAAAACGAATTCCACATCAGATCTGGTCGATATTTTATCAATAACGCGCAGAGCTTCTGCCATCACCTCGGGACCTATGCCATCACCAGAAAGGACTGAAATTTTATATTCTTTTTTACTCATGAGCTGCAGAGAATCGAACAATGTACAGCTCATTGCAACTAAGTATATACGCTTCTTATGTTTATCTTTAAATCGTATGGCACCTGACAGCACTGATAAATTTCTTGATCAGTNNAGGGTCCTTAAATCCATCAACGTTTTCAACGCCACTGGCAACATCAACTGCTGAAGGGCCTACTGATTTTATGGCTTCTTTGACGTTGTCAGGATCAAGCCCTCCAGCAAGTATAACATGAGTTTTTGGATTATTTTTGATGAAGGTTGATCCGAGACTCCATTCAAAGGATTTACCAGTTCCTCCATAATCTCCNGGGCAATAAGCGTCGAGTAAAATTGTACTAATTTCAGAGGAAGNCAGCTNTGCAAGAGAGTCGGNGTCTTTGACTCCCACGGCACGGATTACTTTATGATTTTTTGCAATTTTCTCACAATAAGAGAAGGTCTCATCTCCATGAAATTGGGCGACATCAATNACATTATCNTCAAGAAGTGAAATCACTTCATTAGCATCAGCATTAACAAAAACACCAACTCTCTCAACTTTACCATCTAATGTGGAGCTCCACTCCTTGACCTGTTCGCGAGTGACNAAACGTTTTGATTTTCTCCAGAAATTAAATCCTAATGAATCCGCGCCATATTCCAATGCAATAAGAGCATCTTCGATTCTTCGTATTCCGCAAATCTTAATGCCTACTTGATTGCTTGATAAAAAATCAGGTTTCATTTCTTCTCATCATCAACTGCTGCCAGTTTAATTGATTCTTCAATAGTTCCGATGATTCTATCTATTGACAATGGACGCACCAAAAAATCTTTGACTCTTGCATCACGTTTGATTTGATCTCCNAATTTAATATCAGATTCTTCGCCGATAAAAATTACAGCTGGGCACTTTCGAGTCCCTTCGTACAATGATGGATAAACTTTGTATAATAAATCATAGAGTAATACACCATTAAGATTTGGCATGTGATAACCAAAAATGAATAATGAATATGGTCGCTTAATNGCCATTTCATAAGCATATTCTGCGCTAGGAGACGTATCTATAGCGACGCTTAAGAGGTTTGACACACTGTCTCGCAANAGCCTAAGTGTTCCGGTATCATGGTATGAAGCTAGAACACGAAACGACCCGTCGATTTTCATTGATTCTTTTGNNCNCATCNATTGGTAATTTAACCTGTTAATTATATTTATCTACTTACAAAGATATACCTGTGTCAGAGAATCTACAGTCAGGGAATGAGAGTATTTCTATTAGGGGTGCGCGGCAGCATAATCTAAAGAATATTAGTGTAGATATACCCAGATCAAGTTTAGTGGTCATTACCGGAATGAGTGGATCCGGNAAATCTTCTTTGGCATTTAATACACTATATGCGGAAGGNCAAAGAAAGTACGTAGAAAGCCTGTCCACATACGCCAGGCAATTCCTTGATCAATTAGAAAAGCCTGACGTTGATTCTATAGAGGGCCTGTCACCTGCCATAGCCATTGAGCAAAGAAATTCCTCACTTAATCCAAGATCCACTATTGCCACATCGACTGAAATCTATGATTATCTGCGCGTCCTCTATTCCTCGATTGGGGTTCCTCACGACCCAAACACAGGAGAGGTCATAAAAAGACTCAGCATAGGCGAAATTGTTGAAAAGATTATCAAGTTCTCTGAACGAACAAAGGTCATTATACTTGCCCCGATAAGTACACCCAAGGGCACAGACATTAAATCAGTTCTGGACAGGCTTAAAAGGAATGGATTTGTCAGAGCGAGGTTAAATGGGGATGATGTTGATCTTGACGGCGAATTGCCTGTATGTTCCAGGCATAAAAAGAACACTGTCGAAGCGGTAGTTGACCGAATCATCATTAAAGATGGTATCCGTTCTCGATTATTCGGATCAGTTGAAACTGCTCTCCGATGGGGCGACCAGAACATCGAAACATTGAGCCTTGAAAATGAAGGNACAGAATGGACCAAAACCACTTTNACTACTTCATTCAAGAATCCTAAAACTGGTTTCTGCTTGCCGGAAATTACACCTAAACATTTTTCATTTAACAGTCACTTAGGGGCTTGCGATAATTGCCAAGGCCTAGGCTCAATACTTCAGGCAGACCCTCAACTATTCATCAACGATGAACAGATGACAATTGAAGGCGGAGCCATCAAATCATGGTGGTCGAGGAACAAGAAGTTAAAGTCAATTCATGTCAGACAGATAAACTCGCTATTAAAGGCATTTAGTGTGTCTCCTGGCACAAAATATTGTGACTTAAGTGACGAATTCATTGATGCTCTTTTTAACGGAGTCGGTGATGACTTTTTGACTGCTGGCTTCAAGCATGAGGGATTAATCCATCAGGCTCATCGGCTCTACAGTGCCAGTAAGAGTGAAACCACTAGACAAAATGTCAGGAAATTTATGATTCCAAAAGAGTGTACTTCTTGTTTAGGAAAAAGACTCAAGCCCGAATATCTTTCAGTCACTTTAGAGCACCCTGAAATAGGTAGCACCTCAATAGACAAGTTCGTATCCTTCAATGTTAATGAGGCTTTGAATTTTCTTAAAAGTATCAAATTAACAGATGAAGAGCATGTCATATGCAGGGAGTTAATAAGTGAAATTACAAAGCGACTGACTTTTTTAAAGAGCGTTGGCCTTAGTTATTTAACGCTGAACAGAGGTAGCGGAACCCTCTCGGGCGGTGAATCTCAAAGGATCCGATTAGCCACACAAATAGGGTCAGGCTTGTCTGGAGTTTTATATGTACTTGATGAGCCTAGTGTAGGTCTCCATCAGTCCGACAACAAAAAGCTAATCACTGCATTCAAAGAATTACGAGATTTGGGCAATACCGTAATTGCAGTGGAACATGACACGGAAACAATCGAAGCTGCGGATCACGTCATTGACCTGGGCCCGGGAGCCGGTCCAAGAGGCGGAGAAATAATCGCAGAAGGAACCCCTGATCAAATTAGATCCAACTCAAAATCAATTACAGGCAGATATTTAAGCGGTGATCTTAAAATTAATATACCGAAATCGAAAACCGTTCCGCCACCTTATGTCAAAGGAGATGATAATTTTGACTCCGGATGGATAACAATCGAAGGAGCTTCACAAAATAATCTTAAGAATATTAATGTTTCATTTCCGGTCGGCTGTTTAACATGTGTGAGCGGAATTTCTGGCAGTGGCAAATCTACTCTCATCGATGAAATATTCAGAAAATCGCTTTTNAGAAAATTTTACCAATCAAAGGAAATTCCAGGAAAACATNATAAAATCTGTGGTCTTAACCAGATNGACAAGGCAGTCGTNATAGATCAGTCACCAATTGGCAGNAGNCCCAGATCCAATCCGGTAACCTTCAGTGGCGCCTTTACTGAAATCCGCAAATTGTTTGCCCAATTACCCACTTCTAAAATCAGAGGATATGGAATAGGCAGATTTAGTTTTAATGTTAAAGGCGGAAGGTGCGAGCATTGTCGAGGAGACGGTTCGATTAAAATAGATATGCATTTTCTTAGTGACGTGTATGTCAAATGCGAAATTTGCGATGGCAGTAGATATGATCAAGACACTCTAGACATAACTTACAAAGGTAAAAATATATCTGAGGTACTAGATATGAGTATTGATGAAGCTTCACAGTTCTTTGCCAGGATACCCCACATATACTCAAAACTTAAAACAATGAGGGAAGTGGGTCTCGGATACATAAAGCTTGGGCAAGCAGCAAATACTCTGTCAGGCGGTGAAGCTCAACGCTTAAAACTTGCCGCCGAACTNTCAAAAAAATCAACTGGCGACACCATATATCTGCTAGATGAACCTACAACAGGGCTGCACTTGGCTGANATAGACACACTTCTAAGGGTTTTAATGAGACTAAGAGATACAGGCAATACTTTAATTATTATAGAACATAATCTAGATGTGCTGAAGTGTGCTGACTGGGTCATCGACATGGGTCCNGGTGGTGGACCTGAAGGNGGTTNTGTAGTTGCTGAGGGGCCACCTGAAAAAATCTCCCAGAGTCATAAAAGTATCACTGGAAAATACCTCAAAACCTACTTATAGAAATTTAGATNACTCGATCATTGCCACNGTCGAGGNATATTTGAGATCCGGTAGTTTTTGAAAATACTGGTCCTGACATTGTTGAAACCATTGATCCTACGTCTGCTGATTTGATCTCAGTCTTCATGAGGTTACGGGTTTTGTATTCCTCAATCGTTAAGCCATACCGCTCTGCGGATCGGGCCAGGGCCTCAGGAGTCCAAAGCTTNGTATCGAANACAGCATCAGGATGAATGATATTGCATCGGACACCATGANGGGCCAATTCGAGTGCTGCCACTCTACATAATTGTGTCAAACCAGCCTTGGCGCAGGAATAACTGCCAGCACCTGCACCGGGAGCCATGACGTTCCTTGANCCAACTAAGACTATTGACCCTTGAATTCCCTCTTTTATGTANGGGATACAGTGTTTCAGAAGGACCTGATGGCTCGTTAAATTTACAGCCATGGACTTGTCCCAGTTATTCTGATCCATTTTATCGAGATAAGCCCCAGCAGTGAATATTCCTGCATTGCTGACCAAAANATCTATTCCTCCAAACTTTTCTATCACTCCCTCTATCACTGACTTGACCTTGTTTTCATTGGTCAGATTTACAACTTTTCCATGTGCANCTATCTTTTCCATTTGAGTTACAATCTCTGGATTAAGGTCCAGACCAATGACTACTGCGCCATCCTCAACAAGAGAATTAGCGCACGCGAATCCAATTCCAGCAGCCGATCCNGTTACAATGGCTACCTTTCCCTGATGTGGCTTTAAGGGNCCTGGTGATTTCTTTAATTTTGCTTGTTCCAGTTCCCAGTATTCTATCTCAAATAATTTTTTAGCNGTTANTGCTTTCCATCCGCCAAGCGCAAACTCTGAATGCTGTATACTGCTTATCGTNTGATCCACAATGTCAGTAACAATATTAATATCCTTGAGAGACTTTCCAAAAGTTATGGTTCCGTACCCAGGCCACACGGCCCACCGAGGCGCGGGATCAAGCATNGTCATATTCTCGTCAGCAAATTTATTAAAGTATTCAGAATATTGATGAGCGTACCTGTCGATTGACTTCTGAGCATCATTTTCAATGATTACAGGGATCCGCTTCGTTCTAATTACATGATCAGGCGTCAATGGTCCTCTTCTAGATATAGACTTGATATCTTTCAAGTTGGTGAAACCGCANGCAGGTGGAGAGCTATTAAGCGATGCAATGACGGGTGAGCCTGTCCACTCAGAAACAATTTCTCTAATTTTTGAAAGTTCTAAATGGTCGATGGGTCTTGGCTTGGCTTTTGCGATTGCCTTGCCTTTGAATTGTTTTTTAATGTGTCTCTCTGCTTTTGATACATACTTGATCATTAACTCATAACTCTTTCGCGCATCATCATTGAAGGTGAAGATGCCGTGATTCATAAGAATTAACGCATCAACTTCATCAAGGTTAGATTTTTTGAGCTTACTGAGTATGGTCTTAGCCAAGATAAATCCGGGCATCACGTATGGGATGATGATTGCCCTGTTACCGTAAAGCTCTTTTATTACATTCCTCGAGTCAGGTGAGTTGGTAATTGATAGGACGGCATCGGCATGAGTATGATCAACAAATCGGTGAGGAATCACCGCGTGGACAATGGCTTCAATTGAGGGAGTCAATGCGTTGGGGTCATCCATTGANGCNCGACACTCACGGACCATGTNGGAATCAGATAAATGATCNAACTCAGATAGACGTAAGAGCGTCTCTAGACAGCATGGCGAGAAGTCTTCTTTGTTGATAGTAGCAAGATCACATCCGCTNCCTTTTACATAAAGCATTTCCTTCAGTTCACCGTAAAAATTCTTCTTCTTAATTTTCACCGATGTATTACCGCCTCCATGAAGGACCAAATCAGGGTCAGCTCCTAACAGTCTAGAAGTATAAACTCGCTGCGCTAAAAGATTGCGAGAGAACTTCTTAGCTTCATTGTCGTTCCATAGTGATTTCATTTTTTATTAATTTTGGCCCAGGAGTCACGAAGTGCAATGGTNCGGTTAAAGACTAGAGATTCAGGTGAGGAATCCCTAGAATCCAAACAAAAATAACCCTTCCTTTCAAATTGATAACTTTGCCCAATGCTAACCTCTGTCAGTGAGGGCTCTAATTTACTATCATGCAAAACTGTTAATGCGTCAGGGTTAATNACATTTCTCCAGTCTTCTTCGGATCCTGGGTCCTCGACAGTGAAAGTACGCTCATATAACCTCACTTCAGCACTGATAGCCTCATTAAAGGGGACCCAGTGAATTGCTGCTCTGACCTTGCGTCCTTCAGGGTTCTTTCCCAAAGTCAATGGATCATAGCTGCATTTCAGTTCGATCACATTACCGTAAGTGTCCTTTATTACCTCGTCACATTTGATGCAGTACGAATAGCGTAATCTGACTTCGGATCCGGGGCTCAGACGGTAAAACTTCTTAGGCGGGTCCTCCATAAAATCCNCTCTCTCAATGTAAACAGTCCCTGAAAGAGGCACNTCACGNGTACCGAGGCTCTGATCTTCAGGATTATTGACTGCATTCATCATTTCTTGGTGATCATTACCCGGCCAGTTAGTGATCGTTACTTTGATCGGATCAAGNACTACCATCCGTCTNAATGCNTCACGGTTGAGTTGTTCTCGTATTGANTGTTCCATGAGNGCAANGTCAGTGATCCCGCTGAACTTAGTCACNCCTACTGATTTGCAAAAATTTCTCAATGCCTCCGCAGGATATCCTCTTCGNCGCATTCCNGAAACAGTTGACATTCTTGGATCATCCCATCCATCAACATGTTTTTCCTCAACCATTTCAATTAAGCGTCTCTTGCTCATCAAAGTGTANGTTGGNTGAAGCTTAGAGAATTCAATTTGTCGAGGCTTGTGAGGAACAGGTAAATTGTCAATGAACCAGTCATANAGAGGTCTATGNTGCTCAAATTCAAGAGTGCAAATTGAATGGGTAATTGCCTCAATAGCATCACATTGTCCGTGAGCAAAGTCATAGCTAGGATATATGCACCAATCGTTACCGGTCCTATGGTGATTGGCATGAAGGATTCTGTATATCACAGGATCTCTCATATTGATGTTCGGATCGGACATGTCAATTTTTGCNCTTAGTACTTTTTCTCCGTCTTTGAAATCACCTCTACGCATCATGGCAAAGAGCTCAAGGCTCTCATTGGATGGTCGGTTTCTGAAGGGACTGTCCTTGCCGGGCTCAGTCAANGAACCACGGTATTCACGAATCTGGTCAGCTGACAGGTCATCAACATAGGCCTTATCATTTTCTATTAAATGAACGGCCCATTCAAAGAGTTGCTCAAAATTATCTGAAGCGAAGTATAAATGATCACCCCAATCAAAACCTAACCATTTGATATCCTCCTTGATAGATTCAACGTATTCAGTCTCCTCTTTTGTAGGATTAGTGTCATCAAATCTTAAATGGCATCTGGNCCCAGTAGATTTGTTTTCCTGACCAATGCCGAAATTAAGGCAAATTGACTTTGCATGACCAAGATGCAGATACCCGTTAGGTTCTGGAGGAAATCTCGTCACAGTAGTCTCGTGCTTNCCCGAACCTAAGTCTTCACGAATGATATCTCTGATAAAATCGGAACTTCCGCTAGTGTCAGTCTTTTCAGCCATTATTAAAAATACCCAGCATTATGNCACACCAATATCCTTATTCCACTGTGATTTGTTACTTACTTGAACATTNGCCTATAAAAAATCAATATCACNGTTGTGAGTGATTTAACGATACGAGAGGCAATAGAAACAGACAGTGACCAAATTCACCAATTGCTGATGGATTTGGCTGAATTTGAAAAAATAACCCATACAGTTGAAGCGACTNAGGATTCGACTCGGTCCGCACTCTTTGGAAGCAGTCCTTCAGCCGAAGCGCTTGTTGCAACAATAGGAGGTGAAATTGTGGGCACCGCTATTTTCTTTCATAATTANTCGACATTTGTTGGCAGNAAAGGGCTTTACCTTGAAGATATATATGTGCAGCCAAATCATAGGGGCTGCGGCGTAGGAAGAAAAATTCTTTTCCGATTGGCTCAGATTGCAGAACAAAGAGGATGTGGCCGAATGGAATGGACTGTATTGGACTGGAACGACCGGGCAATTAATTTCTATAACGAAATGGGAGCTGAAATATTAAAAGAATGGAAAATAGTAAGGTTAAGCTNTGAAGGGATTAAAAAACTTTCCGTAAAAAAGTAATATATCGCTATATTAAGTAGGATTTAATTCACCATCAGAGAGTCTGAATACAAGGTCCCCCATCAAATCAGCTTCGGAAGCGGAATGAGTGATATGCAATGCCGTGAAACCTTCCTGACCGTGAAGTTTTTTTATAAGTGAGCAGGCATTCTCTCTACTATCTTCATCTAAGGCGCTCAAAGGCTCGTCCAGACAAACCAGATCAGGCTTTGAGGCAAGGGCNCGTGCCAATGAAACTCTTTGTATCTCGCCGCCGCTCAAGCCAGCGGGCTTTCTTGCAAGCAATTGCTCAATTTCGAGAGATGAAGCCAATTCTTCAGCTCGATCAAGAGCGTCACTTTTTTTCCATCCTCTGACTAAGGGTCCAAAGGCGATTTGTTCCCTAATGGTCATTGTTGAAAAAAGGACACCGTCCTGAGGCACATATCCAAGACAACGGTCACTTGGTCTGAGTCCGGTAACATCAATATCATTAATTATTATTTTGCCGGAGTGCACCTTNCTTAAGCCGCAGATNGCTTCAATTATAGTTGTCTTTCCTGAGCCAGAACTGCCCATTAGAACACAGTACTTTGATGAGGGGATTTCCATGGACACCTGATCAAGATGAAAATNNCCAAGTTTAATGGATATNTTTTGTAATGAAANCATGTTTTACCAGACCCTTTTTTTGCTTCCTAGGAGTCGAACCATAATCAAAACGATCAGAGCTGCGCTGACCATTAGAAAAGAAACGGCCACAGCGCCTTCTAGATTTCCAATTGATATTTCCAGAAAAACAGTAGTGGCTAGTACTTCGGTTTTGCCTCTAGTGGCTCCAGCAAAAACCAATATTGGACCAAATTCACCCAAGGCCCGTGCCCAAGCCAATATTCCGGCAGTCATGATTCCGAAACTGGCCTGAGGCAATACGACTTTCCAGAAAGCCTTACTCCTGTTGCAACCTAGCGTCAGCGCCACGTTCTCTTGCCTCGGATCAAGACTTTCAAATGTGTTGCGCATAGTTCTAATGGCAAATGCGCAAGACACAGTAAATTGAGCCAATATAATTGCAGGTACTTTATAGGTAATTCCTGTGGGCAGATCAAATATCGGACTGTTAGGTAATATTGATCTCAAAGAGGCCAGACATGACGCGCACAATTCCTCGATGCTCTTGTCAAACAAATTGACCTGATTGAATAGAATCAGAAGACTCAGGCCTATGACTAGTGGAGGAAGAACAATGGGTATGTCTATGATGGAATCAAAGAACCGTTTGAGGGGAAATTTAAAACGCGTGAGGATATAGCCNGTAGGGACAGCTACGATGATTGAAAGAACCGCAGTGATCCAACAGGTCTGCATCGTTAACCATATTGATGCTCGTATTGACTTATCCTGTAAAGCTTCGCCTATGCTTTCAACTGACGTATAACTCGCGTCAGCATATAAAAGTGCAATTATCAGAACAAAATACATGCCNCCAGCGGCCCACATGGCGGCATAGAACGGAATGTCTGATGGTGCCTTTTTATTGCTCACCGATTAACTTTTGACCTCCCACTTGAATCCGTATTTAAGAAAATCTGACTTTGACTCATTGCCAGTCAGAGAATCAAGGAGCCTCATCATTAAATTTTTATGACCTGAATTGTTGCCGATTGCAAATGGCTGTATGGCTACTGCCATTGGATCATCTATATTAACAATGAATGCGTCGTTCAATGTTGTGGGGTTAGCTAATGCGTTACTCCTGTAAACAATGACTGCGTCAAGGGATCCNGCCCTGAGCTGATTGACCAAAAAGTCACCAGTGGCTGAGTTTAATAGAAGATTCTTTTCTATATTAATTTTTAAATGATTAAGAAGACGAACAGTAAGGGCGCCTAGAGCAGATTTCTCAGGATGTGCAGTGCCTACTCTTATCCCTTCATTAGTAAGATCAATGAGTGAGTTTATTTTACCCTTCATTTTGTTTTGAGCTAGAATAATCATGTCATTGGAACTGACATTAGTTGGAGAGCCGAACAGATCCTCAACTGCATCCATAAACGATATGTCACAGGAGAAATATGCATCTGGCCTTGCTCCAGCCCTCATTTGTGAAACTAGTACACCGCAACCATTGGGCACAAGTTGTATGTCGACACTTTCCCGCGATTCAAAGTCCTCGATGCGAGTCCTAATGGCCGGTGAAAGCATTGCTCCTGTATAAAGTAGAATTTCAGGCTTCTCTGACCACTTATCACCTTCGACAATCTTATAGCCCTCCTCGGCAAATATTTTTTGGCCACGATCCCTTGATGTTACATATCTGGCAAATTTTAATGCCGCTGATGGATCCTTCGACGAGTTTAATACTCCGATCGTAACTGATTTTGTTTTTGACTCAAATTGAGGCAAAGATACAAACTCAAGTTCAGGGTATTGATTAGCTATGGCATCCCAGGCAAAACCTACATCTGCAGAACCCAACTTTATATCGTTAGCGACTTCATTGACAGTTGGCTTCATCACAATTGCTCTGTCGGACAGAGGCTCCCATTCTCCGCTCTCATTAAGAACTTTCTTTGTGAATTTCCCTATTGAAGCAGCTTCGGGATTAGCTAAAACGATCCTGCAACTTTCCTCAGTTAAGAGCCCTTTGAGATCTTTAATTTTTAATGGATTTCCTTCCTTAACNATTAGNCCAGCCATTAGGCTNCACACTGGAATTGTTTCTTTTGCGAGCCCTTTGTTTTTGGCTATNTCAAGGTANCTTGAATCAGCNGCNAGATAAATATCGCCNATNTGTGACNCCTCTATATTGCCNAGTAAAGTTCCAGAGCCTGCGAATTGCAACCTTACCTTGGTGCCGTATTTTTTTTCATATTCCTTGGATACTTTTTCCATCGGGACCCTCATTCCAGCGGCACAATAAACAACCAGTTCGGACGCATCGTNTTTCTTGTCCANGTCAATNAAGAATATCACAGGGACAAGTAGAGTGAGCAGTAATATAGCGAAGATAAATTTCGAATTGTTCATGCCAGAAGTTTAATTACATGCAGGGCATTTTTCTTGCCTTGGTAACAGTTTAATTTTCCTTACATTCATTGATGAAGCGTCAAATTGTATCATTTGACCGACAGANGGTTCATTAAAATTACACAAAATTTTAATTCCTTCAATAACGCCAATCTGAGCNACTAGGGCCGAGACGGCCCCGATGACAGGAAACTTTCTTTGCCAATGCTCAGGCTCATCAGGATAGATGCATTTGAGGCATGGTGTAGTTCCTGGAACGATCGGAATAACCTGCCCTTCCATAGAATACATTGCACAGTCAATNAGGATCTTATCACCTTTGATCGCAGCTTCGTTTAAAAGAAAACGCTCTTCGAAGAGGGGCGCNCATCCGAATATAATGTCAGCTTCATTGGCNATNCTATCAATGTTAGCTTCATTAACATTCTCTCCAAAGGATTCAATTTTTATGTCGGAATTAAATCTCT
The DNA here is from genome assembly GCA_002708885.1 of Verrucomicrobiales bacterium. Classification (GTDB taxonomy): domain Bacteria; phylum Verrucomicrobiota; class Verrucomicrobiia; order Verrucomicrobiales; family DEV007; genus EC70. The sequence goes on from PAPL01000058.1 coordinate 36,774, forward strand.
TTAAAGTATCCGTAGCACATTGAATTCTAGATTCCTCGAGCCGATCTCTTGACATGAGTATCTGACGGTTAAGGTCATCCTCGCGGAGGTTNCCGGCATGGGCCAGGATAAGCTTCCCAATTCCTGCAGCGACGAGGCTCTGTGCCACGGGCCCACCCAAGCCGCCGACCCTTGTCACCAGTGCAGTCGAGTTCTTTAGTNCCAGCTGTTGAGTCTCGCCAAAACCAGGCACGTNAAGCTGCCAAGAATACCTGATCTTATCTTTTTCAGTTAACATTTTGAAACTAACCNCCGGCGATCGGAGGCAAAAGTGAGATTACACAATTCTCCGTTATCATTGTGTTTTTAAAATCAATCACCTGCTCATCATTGACTATTACAAGCAAGGTCCTTCTTAGTTCCCCATGATCATTAAATATGAAATCATTGAACTTTTCGGCTCCTGCTTTGGACAATGAATTTAAAATTTCAATAAGTGGCAAAGGTTTATCAAAACTCAACTCTTCAGAACCCGAGCCTAACTCAGTCGCAATTTGCCCCTTGTAATGAATTGTTACTGTCATTCTGATTTGGATTCGATAATTTCCCCCTCATTGAATTCCATGTGTTTATTTCCTGAAGAAAAAGCTGCCCTGTCGTGAGTTGCCATCATTACGGAACCACCGCTCTTCGCGTAATCAGCAAGACAGTCCAACACGATGCGTCCATTGTCATGATCAAGGTTACCAGTTGGTTCATCGGCAAAAATGATCCGTGGTCTCAGCAACAGTGCTCTGGCCAGTGCGGTCCTTTGCTTTTCGCCNGAACTGAGCTGATCAGGGTAATGATTGGTCCGGTCCGTTAAACCAAGCATCTCTAAAAGTTCAGAAGATCTGGATTCAAGATCAACCGAAGAATTAAGGATTCCCGGGCACATTATATTTTCTTTTACATCCAAATAAGGAACAAGATTAAAGTCCTGAAAAACGAAACCAATGTTAAGGGATCGAAACGATGCACGATCACTTTGATTGAGCNGGTACGGGGAAATGTCGNTATATTTTAAANTNCCTGAATCAGGCTCCTGNAGCGTNCCTAGTACCATNAGTAACGTTGACTTGCCGCATCCACTGGGACCNGAAATCGTAACAAAATCNCCCTTNGANAATTGCAAATTAACNTTCTCAAGAACTTTAACTGATCCAGATTCAGTTGAATAAGTCTTAGTTATATCCTCAGCGCTTAATGTAAAATCTGATTTGCTTTCACTCATTTCTTAAAACTGCTGCTGGGTCTTTAGATGAGGCCTTTACGGCAGGAATCCAGGCCGCGACACAGGCAAGAGCTGTAGGCACTANCAACATTATGANAATGTTTTTAAGGTTCATGAATANCGTGTCGAAAACGTGACTTCCCCAAACCAGTGGAACGAGAATTAAAGAAATTATTACGGCGCAAAGCGTGCCTGTAACACCCATTAAAGCTGCTCTTGATATAATCAGAATTAATAATTTGGCACCTCCAAAACCCATTGCGCCTAATATCCCAATTTCTACGGATCTGGCAGCCACATTGGAGAAAGTTAAGTAAGCGATCCAGCAAATGCTCAGTGCAGATACTATTAAAACAAAAAGAGTAGCCGTAATTGATTGATGTAGCCATAAGGTTTTCTGACTTAGCGCAAAATCCTGAATCTGAGTCTGGCCGGTTCTCTTAACTTTATTTCTGGCCTCTGCTCTTGCTAGGGCCTTACTTTCTTTTTCTATTATTTTTGTGTTAGGTAATATCTGTCCAATCTCTTTTTTTATGTCCCCTAGGCGGTCCAAAGACTCACAGTTACACTCGAGGGCAAGAATGCCATTAATCAGATTAGGTTTATCTAATAGCTCCTGCACCGTTGAAAGGGCCATCCATGCTGTAATGTCATCAACGGTACCTCTTGCAGAGTGTGTTGCTGTGACATTGAGTTCTTTGTCCATGAACTTGATAGTATCTCCAGTTTTGATTCCATATTTTTTATGGAGTTCGTATCCCAAAACTATATCGCCTACTTTGACAGGGTCGATGAGTGCTTTTTTTCTGTTTTCACCTCTAAAGGCGATAGGAACCTCACCCCTTACACCAATGAGCAGAACTGACTGATCTTTTTCTTTCCATTTTACCATTTGCGTTAGCCTCGGGAGAAGATGATTAACGGTGACTATCTCTGAATTGGCCAATGTCTCAACATAACTTTCAGGCATGGTCTGTTCTCCGTATCCCTGCTCATAAATCACAGCAAGGTCTTGCTTCTCCGGATAGATATGAATATTAAACCCGAGACCCTTCATTGATTTTCTTATGGCATCCTCGAGGCCACTGACTTCTTTCTCAAGATTGTCCTTCATGCCTTGCATCGTGTTAAGAAAAGCAAAGTTTGAACTGCTAAGTATGGAAAGCGATATTATGTATGAGAGTACTGCAATTATCACAGCCGCCACACCCATCAGAAAAGTGCCTTTGCTGTGTGATATTTCTCTGCGTATTATTCTGAAAAGATTCATTCAGAAGGTTTCAATTATTTTTTAAGATGATGGTCCACTAAAGCAGTAAATATGCCCCAACGTTGTACTTGCTATAAGCCTGCCACCCGAAAAGGCTAAACCATATGTTTTGCCTTTAACTTTAGCGGACCAAATCTCTTTGCCTGTCTTCGCGTCATAACCCAAGACCTTGTCCTTAGCGCCCATGAATATAACACTTCCTGCAAGTATGAGATCATATGGGGCCGGCGCATCTACCTGCCACAGATTGCTCTTAACGAGGTCATTTTTTGATTTGATATTAAGCGTCTTGAATTCTGAAATTGATTTTTCTATTCCAGTTATCTGAGACTTTAGCTGTATTATTTTCGGGTTATCCTTTGAGGCAGTTGCCTTTTTTAAGGCCTCTTTAATTTTTCCCAGCCTGTCACTCATCGATTTGATATTTTTATTATTTGATACGATTGCGTTTGTGGCTAACCCGTACTTAACCCTGTTAAGAGACTTTAGCTTGCCCTGCTGATGTATGTAGGCAATCTCTTTTGAAATGAGCAACCTGTCAGCGCCCGCGAACTGCAACATGGCTGACCCGCCTGAAGGATCAGCAATTTGAATCATATTACCTGATGACTTTTGGCTGCTAGGCATTGCGACCAACTTGTCGTCTTCTGTTAGAAGGCAAAAAGTGCCTCCAGCATTAGCAACGCTCTTTATGGCCTTCCCGGAAAGGAGATCGAAGAGTAGCGGAACACTTCTGCCCTGAGGAGCATAAAGT
>PAPL01000059.1 GCA_002708885.1 Verrucomicrobiales bacterium
CTTTCTAAGCCATTAATCACGTAAGTCAGGCCTCCTTTGGAATGTCCCCAAGTCAGGCGAGAGTTAACAGACAGGTTTCCGATTGAAAAATTGTGCCCATCCTCAATCAGTTCGGCCTCTTTAATAGGCTCTTTTTCACTCACATATACCCTGATGGATGGAAAACTAGATTTGAGTCGTGCAAGATCCGCAATGTGATCTGTGTGAGTGTGGGTTAAGTAGATAGATTCTAGGTTCAGATCATTCGAATGAACAGTATCGATTAATTGCTGCGAATCGGCTCCAGTATCAAATGCTACTGCTGTGCGGTTAGATCTGTTCCAAACGAGATAGGAATTCACGTACATGTCGGACCATTTTGTATTGTACATTTCTAGTCCCTGAACATTGACCGGTTCAGGGTACCAAGATTTGCGTCCGGAAATAATCAATGATTTAGAGTCCAGATTCAGGTGAGGTGCGATAGAGGTGATCGTCTCCTCATCAACTCTTCCCTCAAGTAATTCTGCAATTGATGATGATGAAATGCCTGACTTTGTAGCCAGATCCTGTACGGATATTCTTTGCCCGCGCATGGCTTTTCCAACAATATCCTCAAGAAAGTCTTCGATGCTGATCATAACAATATAATCAAAGGTTGTACGGCCCCAAATTTAATCTGTTACATTTCCTGAGTAAATATTCATTGTGCTGTTTCTCAGAAATCCAATTAGAGTTTGACCTGATTCCTTGGCGAATTCAACTGCAAGGGAACTCGGTGCGGATATGCCGGCGATTGTAGGAATACCCGCAGATAAAGATTTCTGCATCAGTTCGAAAGATATTCTTCCGCTGAGAAGTAATGTGTGGTCCGAGAGTGGCAGGAGATCTTCCATAAGCGCATGGCCTATGACTTTGTCGAGGGCATTATGCCTTCCCACATCTTCACGGATGACAACTATTTCCCCGTTTGGATCAAAGAGAGCGCTAGCGTGCAATCCGCCGGTCTTTTTAAATGTTGTCTGCGCTGCAGATAATTTGTCTGGATATCCTGCGATTTCTGAAGAGGAGATTTGGTTCGATCTTTCTATTTTCGGGAAATCTATCATTACAGATTCGATTGTGGCCTTACCGCAGACTCCACAACTCGATGAAGTAAATACATGGCGGGTAAGGTTTCCAAACTCAAAATTTACTTCTTTAGATAACAGAACACTAACGAAGTTCCCTTTTTCAGAATCATTTTCAGCGAGACTCTGACATTCAGAAATTTCAAACACATCATCTCTGCTTTTTATAATTCCTTCACTGAGAAGAAATCCTGCGGCAAGTTCACGGTCATGGCCCGGTGTCCGCATGACGATCGCTACATTTTTATCTTCTACTCGAATTTCTAGCGGCTCTTCGACAGCAACAAAATCATCGATGCTAGAAACAGATCCTGAGCTGTTTTTTCTAATATTGAAAAGCTTTGATGATTCAGTCACGAACTAGATCTCTGGAGGATAATTCATATTAGCAAAAAATTCTATTTCCGGTTCAGTAATTTTACGGGTCTTTAAAAGGCCCGCGGAAATTGCTTTATTTACAAGTTCCTGCATGGATAAAGATCCTGACAGGAATTGATTTTTGGCTAGTTCGATTATTTCTTTTGGGTAAACAGCTGCCAGTGGTTCGCTCATCTCGTTTGCGTGAACTGGTACTGAGCCGCTGCCTGAACATACGAGCTCGCCCAAAAAACTTATTGGCATTTGAGGCATATCAACGGCCAAAATGAGAACTCTTTCTATTTTTGTTGCATTTAAGCAGTCGATTAGGGCTCCGAGGGGGCCTCTGTCAGGCTCAGAGTCTAACACTACTTTGTAATTTGTTTCAAAATGCTGTTCATTGTTCGCTGATATAATTATCTCTGAAGGCATTAGTTGCTCAATCTTGTGCACCTGATGACGCCACAGGGGTGTCCCATTGATTTGATGGAAGGCCTTATCTGTGCCGAACCGCTCTGAACGGCCTCCTGCCATGACTGCTGCTGCGAAAGGAGAGTTCACTTAGCTGGTTCTACTTTCTTTTCGCAAGGTTCCGCTCGTGAGTATTTTTGCTCTGAGCCCGCCACGCCCTTTCATTGCCTCCTCTGCTCCTGGAGCAACGGCACCATTCATCCAGTAGCATGGTGCAGCTTCTTGAGTCCCAAGAAAATCAATTCCTTGAACACTGAATGCCTTTCCAATTAATGAGTTAAGATCTGTTCCGCTCACAATGATGTTTCTCCGGAAAACAGATGGGCACAGATCGGCAAGTCCAAATTGTTTCCCAATGTCTTCAAATACTTCGAGAGAGAAAAAAGTGATCTGTCCTTTGTAGTCAGGCTTATAATTATAAAAACGGTCCCCAATGATTCCCATTCCTTTTTCGCATTCCACTTCATCAAGCTCAATCATTGGGTAATCGCCAGGATCTTTGCCGTGATGGCCATAGAAGTTATGTTTTTCAGCTATGTAGATGTGATGAACGGTCATCTTTTTATCAAATAAATTAAAACTCTTTGCTTCCATGACTGCGATTCTTTGCGTTGGACTCATTGATTCCGTTTTGAATACTTTTTTCAAATTCTTCAGTCAGTTTGAGGATCGTGTCTTTTGAAACTTTTTCTTTTGGGTTAACATAATTTCTTAAATCAATTGGCTGACATATTTTTGCTAATACTTTCCTTTTACCAGCGGGCGGGGCCCATACTGAATAAATGTCCTCACGGAGGCGGGCCACAGTTTCTGCTATCCTGTCAAGGCTTGGATTATTGGTAGCGTAGCCTCCAGAGTAGCCAAGTATTCGAAGGGCCAGCATTGCTTCATCTGCCAAATCGGTCGCATGAGCATGTTCCTGTTGTTTTTCCATATCAATTCTAATTGAATGAATTTTAGATCGGATTTTTCGTATTCTGGAAATTAGAGTTTGTTCGATATTGGATTTGATCCCGGCTTCTTCTTCTAATTTGATAATTATTTGTTCAACAGCGTCATTGATAAGATTGTCAACATTGGTGTTGTTTTCTGGGAGGCTATGGCCGTGTTTTTGTAGATATTCTGAAAGTGTGAGGATGCTGATTCGGGTAATTTCCTCCATGATTGGTTTCTCAGTGGAAAGTGAAGTGTTATACTTCTGAGCTATTTCCTTGAGATCCGAAATTACATTTTCGCGCACATCCTCAACGAAGGTGTATTTTAAGGATATTGGTACAGCATAGACCGGTTCATCTTCACCTAACTTATGCTGAGCCCGAAGCCCGATGTAAGCGGCGCCCTCAGCGAAAGGAGTCACCCGGTCATTGCAGAAATAAACATTTCCCTCAGGGAAAATGACAAGCGGGTATTGCCCCTCATCCAGTATTTGAGCTGCACATTTCATGGCCTTTCTGTCACTACCTTCACGGTCAACACTGAACGCTCCTGTCCTCTGCATGAACCAAGAAATAAATTTGCTTCTGGCAAAGACATCATAAGCAGCCATGAAGGATGGTTTCTTATCCATTCTTCTACAGATTTCATTAATTACCTGAGGATCGCTGTGGGTCGGATGATTGGGAAGAATAATGAATCTGGCATTACGCTCCTCAGCTATTTTCTGAAATTTCTTTAGCCCATCAACATTGATTTCTTTTAGTCGGTGATTTCGACACTTCAGCCCGATGAAACGGTTCACGAACCTTCCCAAACCAATGATCAAATTATTTGGTTTTGGAGGGACGAATTTATATGGAAGGTCACTAAACTCCAGCATGATCCATTTAAGCTAATTGTTTATGATAATTTACAGTTTTAGTTTTTGGTGCAGTTCCTGTAAGTATGCAATTTTTCTATTGTAGTCTGCAAGTATTTCAGGATCGGTTACTTCTTCGCTGATCGACTTTCTGTAATCGGCAACGTTGAGGAAATCTTTTACTAAATTCGGTTCTTTGATGATTAGATTCAATTCTCCTGAATTACACATTGAGAATATAGATAGATTTGCTGAGCCACTAAAAATTATTTTTCTATCCACAGCGACCATCTTGGAATGTATCATTTTAGGAGTAAGAAATATTCGGGCTGATCCTGTCGACATTATTTTCTCAGCCCGTTTATAATTGTTGTCATTGCCGATGTTGGCTTTTTTAGAGAGTAGCATATTGACTTGCACATTACGGCCCCTTGCTTCTTTGAGGGCATTTTCAATGTCAGGGTCCCCTATGTAGGCGGACTCAATGAAAATTTCCCTTTCAGCTTTTCCTAGTAATTCAATTAGCAGAGCCTTAATCTCAAAGCGGTCCGCGCCGTTCATCGGCTGGTTGAAGATATATTCAATTTCCCTGTCTAGATTGAAAGGGACCTGACCCGATTCTCTATTTTTGAAATGTTCCCCTAGGCCGTCCTGTTCCAAGTGCACCATATAATCGAAATATTTCCGGTGCCGGTCTTCGATGTTAATGCTTCCCGTGATTAAGTGCTTGTCATCGAAGAGATAATATTTCTGATGAGTGTGAATTCCTTGAATCCATTCAATTTGAACGTTGGAGTGATTTACTAATTCTTGACCCGCCCCGTTAATAAATTGGTCATCAATGAAAGTGTTGGGAAATGTGGGGGCAATGATTTTCCACCACAGTCGTCTTAATTTACTGGGTTCGCACGGAAGATAGGATTTCCGGTTCATTTCGATTCTCTCATACATCATTGCAGATTGATCCTTGGAGATATTGATTTTAACTCCCCGTTCAGCGGCTCTGAGGAGAGCTTGACCAATGATGTTTCCGATTTCATCAGAACGCCATACATACATGTGAATTTTGATATTCTTCTTAGCTGAGTCGATCAGCCTGATTACCGTTTCAAATGTTTTCTCGGCGCCGTCCTTTTCTTTTGGACTATGCAGGAGTTTTCCTTTTAACATATTTTGGCACCTTATTTGTTGTGTTTTTTTAGAATTTCACCTACTTCTGTGATCGTTTCATCATACTTATGCAGGTTATGCCATGCCGGCACGGTCAGTTCGGATTGGGCGTCCTTAAGATGGGCGCTTTGATAACTGACGATAAGATCGGTTCTTTCATTTAAGGGCTTGTCCCCGCTGAACTTTCCAGTCCCGATGATGCTGTGGAAAGGGACAGTTGATGATATGGGTTCTGCCTGCATTGAACGGATCAGATACGAATTGGGGTGCACGCTATCTATACTTTTCATTTTCATTAATGCGGTTGCCTCTTCGAACGGTATGTCGGGATTGAGACGTAATCCGCTGAGAAGGGAATTCTGTATTTCGATAGGGATCCGGATAATGGAATTAACCATTCGCGAAACTTTCAAGGAGGCGATTTTGGTTCCGCGGTGCGGTGTCGCAATGAATATTACTCTTCCAATGAACTTCTGCGGATTGAAGAAAAACATTTCAGTGGCCAGATCACCTGAGTCTCGGGGTGACCGGGAATCATTATTGGGAATTGGGAGCCAGGGCGGTAACTCTTTATTGTTTTTTGATACCATGAGCCTGGAGAGAATGCCTCCCATGCTGTGCCCAACTAAGACTATTTTTTGCAGATTGGGATTCATCCCTGTAGGGTCATATTTTTTTTGCATGGCCTGTAACTCTTTCCTCAGGCGCATTGCCGAATAGTGCAAGGGGATACCTGTGGGATATGAAAAGGTCCAGAACTGATAGTGGTTCCTTATCTCTGGATCTGCTTGCAATTGATTAATTAAATTTGTCCAGGCCCGAGGATTAGCCTTAAAACCATGCACTAGAATCACTGGTATTTTGTTAGGGTCGTAAGGATTCATTCTGCGCAGGCCTATCCTGTTCATGTATCGGTTAGCATTAATAATGGCTAGGACTTTCGGAATGAGTTTTGAGCGTCTCGTAAGATAGTTGATTGGGGCTGTATAGTCTCTGGCAATTTCAGGCACTTTGACTTGTTCGTTTTTTGGATCAAGTAGGTCATAAAGCAAAATCTTAGGATTTTTCCCCGTGGATTTTACTACTGCTGTCACTGGCAAAGTTTCGCCGATTTCGTTAATGAATTGGTCCGTTCTGTTTTTCTTTAATAAAATAAGAGGTGTTCCTGACCCTTCTTTTTGATGCCACTCCTGTGACCAGTTAGTTCGGATGACGGCACTTGAGCGCACAACATGATTGAAACTCAACGGATCAATTTCTTTTCTGCCCACCCATTGGAGATATTTTTGGGAAAGTTCCTTGTCCTTTGATTTGATTAGAGTAGCTAATGATCTTGAGACGTTTCTTTCTGAGGTGAATTTTTCTGTGTCGGGGGCGATTGAGTCAATTAATGCTGATCCTATCTTTTGTTCTGAATTGAAGACCTTTGCGTGTCTTGACGGGAGCGAACAGGATGAAGTTACTGTTGTCACAATGACAAAGATAAGAGCTTTGGATGTTGGAGCGGTTCTGATCTTTCTGATCATCGAAAGGGTCAATGCGGGTTTTAATGGTAACTTTACGGTTTATTTGCTCCAATGTCTGCTCATATTGAGATTAAAATAATCATGATATGACAAAATTGTTTTTGGTAATTGTACTTGTTTTGACTCATTCCTTCGGTGCGCAGGCTCAGAAAAAATCGTCAAAATATCTTCCTGGTCAATACAAGAAACATCATCGCCCGATTATGGCAAAGTTAGGTACGGGTCAATTTCATTCAGCTATAACAGAGTTAAAATCATTTCTAAAGAAGGCCCCCCATGATGAGGAGACACTTTATTGTATGGCATTAGCATACAGTGGATCCGGGGATGGGGCTGAGGCGCTGAATTATGCGAAGAGAGCCATTTCCGAGGGTTTGCCCATAGAACGTTTCATTGCGGGCCCGAGGAGTTTGAATAGGGAGCTACTTGGTACTGATGAGTTCCTTAAAATCATGCAGTCCTCATCTCCGAGATTGGTGCATGGTCCAATGATAGGTGACCTGACCTCTGATTCGGTTAAGATCTGGCTCCGGGCTTCTGAGGAGTCGGAGATCAAAGTTGTGATCGAAGGGGTCACTGCTGAGCGGGCCAAGGCTTCAGCAAAAAATGATTACACTGTAACTATAGAGATTAAAGGGCTCGATCCAGATACGTTTTATCATTATCAAATATTTCAGGATGAACATGCAATTGACCTTGGGATTGAGCCGGGTTTCAGGACCCAGAAGCGGGGAGGAGGGGAAACAATAAAAATTATTTTTGGTGGAGGTTCCGGATTTACCCCGAAATACGAGCGTGTTTGGGATACGATCAAGAGTCATAAGCCTGATGCGCTTCTTCTCTTGGGTGATAATGTTTATATTGACCGTCCGGAGATACGTGAAGTTGGTCAGTATTGTTACTTTAGGCGACAGTCTCGTCCGGAGTGGCGTAGATTAATTGCGGATGTTCCAGTCTATGCGATCTGGGACGATCATGATTTTGGAACCAATGATTGTCATGGCGGTGCGGCTGTTAATGAGCCGAAATGGAAGCCCCGGGTATGGTCCGATTTTAAATTGCAGTGGCCTAATCCGGAGTATGGGGGTGAGGGAAATCATCCCGGATGTTACTTCACTCATAAATTTGGACAGAGAGTTGAATTTATTTTTTTGGATACTCGTTATTATAGAGAGCCTTCGGAGGGTCAGATGCTTGGGCCGGTGCAGCTTGCATGGCTCAAAAGAAAACTCAAAGGCTCTGAGGCACAATTTAAAGTGATTTGTTCATCAGTTCCAATGACTCCTGGAGTCAAGCCGGGCAGTAAAGATACCTGGGACGGTTATTCGGAGGAGAGGAAGGAGATTTTTTCTTTTATCGAGAATAATAAAATCAGTGGGATATTTGTTTTGGCGGCGGATCGGCACCGGTCAGACGCTTGGAAGAACAATGATTTCGGTTCCAGTTATCCGATTTATGAATTCATGAGCTCGAAGCTCACAAACATTCATACTCACAAAATTATTAAAGGGTGCATTTTTGGATATAATAAAAAGCCAAGTTTCGGTGAAGTGATCTTTGATTTCACTAAAGAGAACCCAACGGCAACTTACACTGCCTATTCAATAGATAATGAAGATGTGGGTTCTGTCCAGATAGGTCTTAAGGAATTACAATACAAATAATAGGCACTTTCTGCACGGATCAGATTGGTAATGGCAATTTATTAACTTGTTTTTTTTTGGCTTTGGTAGTCTCCTATAATTATGAATTTTCCCCGTTCTTTTATTATCTTCATAAGTTATTTGATTTCATTGGTCAGTTCACTTTCTGCAGGAGAGATATCATTCAGTGAAGCACTCAGTGATGATGCGAGTACCGGTATCAATACTTCAATTACATATACGCATGCAGTCAGTGGCGGTGCTGCGACGACAGTGAATGGAGTTGAGTTTGAATTATTAGACGGCAACACAAATCCCACTGATTTTGAGTGGGAAGTATCTTCAATTAAGAATCAATTGCAGAATAATAATGGTGGCTGGGATCCTTTTGCGGCTGGAGTAACCGAGCAGGGGCTACAGTCTCTGTTGGGATCTTTTACTTTTAACAATGACCCAAATCCAGGTTCGAACCAAACCTTCATACTGAGCGGATTAACGCCGGGCCAAGAATATGAGGCACGTTTGTATTGCAGGAAATGGTCTGACGGCACAGAGAGGACCCAGGAGGTGACTTTTACGGCAGGGGCACAGGAAGGGGTCACAGAAATGTTTGCGGAAGATCGTCCGGAAAATGACCCGATAGGGGCCCTGGACCGTGAGAGTGCCTATTATATTGCATATACGTATACAGCAGATGCCGAAGGGACACTATCTATTAGGTTCGATGTGACCGGAGCCGCCGGGACCGGGAGCTTTCATATGTATGGTTTGACGAACCAAGTAATTGGAGATCCGGTATTTGTTGTTTCTGCACAGACGCCGGAATTTTCTTATTCAGTGGAAAATGACGGCGTTATATCAGAACTAACTGGAAGTTTTGAAGGGGAGGCCGAACCCACAGAATTTACTTTGGTCGAAGGTGAAGGCGATGATGATAATGGTCTATTTAGGATTGTCGGAGATGAGTTGCGGGCAGGAAGGTTCGATTTCAGTTCAGACGATGATGGCACGCAATATTATGTTCGTGTCCGGGGCAGGGGAACAGAGAGTGGTGAGTCCGGTGAATCAATGCTGGTCTTTACGCTGGTCGGGGAAAAGGAGCCGAGCCCATTTACTTTTGTTGGGCCTTTAACTGATGATGCCAGTTCTGGCATTGATCCTGAAAATGAATACTCGCATGCTATCAGTGGTGGTGGAGCGGAGACTGTCAATGGTGTTGACTTTGAATTGTTGAATAGTAATACGACGCCAGATAATGTTTTTTGGGAGGTATCCTCAATCAAGAATCAACTCGATAATAATAACGGTGGATGGGACGTTGGTTCTAGTGGCGTCACGGGCCCTGGACTCCTTGATCTGCTCGGTTCATTTACTTTTAACAATGATGGTGGAGTAGGTTCAAATCAGACCTTCACTTTGAGTGGCCTCGATCCTGGAGGAACTTATGAGGCCAGACTTTACATGAGGAAGTGGGACAATGCGACTCAACGCCAACAGCTCGTTGAGTTCACCTCTGACGGCAAGACTGACTCAATAACATTCAGTGAAGATCATCCAGAAATTGAACCTATTGAGATGCAGTTTCGGGATCAGGCATGGTACATGAGTTATACTTATACGGCCGGAGCAGATGGTGAATTGCTCATTAAATTCACCGTCACTGATGATAATACTCAGGGAGTGCCCGGCAGTTTCCACATGTATGGACTGACCAACCATGTTGTACAGAGCTCCGAGGATGATGATAATGATGGTTTGCCTGATGTGTGGGAAGAAAAGTACGGAGTTGATGACCCTGAGGCTGATGAGGATAATGACGGGCTAAGTAATGCTGATGAGTTTGAGTCCAGAACTCATCCCAAGAAAGCGGACACTGATGAGGATGGTCTCAACGATGGTACTGAAATTACTGAAACGGAGACGAATCCTTTAAAGGCTGATTCGGATAATGATGGCCTCATTGATGGCATTGAAACAAACACTGGTACTTATGTAAGTGACAGTGATACCGGGACAGATCCAAACAATCGAGACACGGACGGGGATAATTTCTCTGATGGTTTTGAGATTGAAGCCGGTAGTAATCCAAATGATGTGGAGGACTTACCTCAGTTGCCGAGTGGTTTTTCTATGGCTCTTTTGAGTGATGATGAGAGCAGTGGCATTGATCTTGAAAATGAATATACGCATGCAATCAGTGGCGGTGGAGCTGAAAATGTTAATGGTGTCGAATTTGAGCTATTGAACAGTGGTACAACGCCTGATAATTTTGATTGGGAGGTATCCTCGATTAAAAATCAGATCGATAATAATAATGGCGCCTGGAATGTTGGAGCGAGCGGGGTGACCGGTGAGGGCCTCCAGGCCCTATTAGGATCTTTCACTTTTAATAATGATGGGGGTCCGGGATCGAATCAGACTTTCACGTTAAGTGGGCTGACACCGGGCCAGACATATGAGACTAGGCTCTATATGCGCAAGTGGGCCGATAATACAGCACGGACACAGGAACTTACCTTCACGGCCGGTGATCAGGATTCAAATTCAATTATTTTCAGTGAGGACCATCCTGAGCTTCCTCCATTCAGTTTAGATAACCGTGAAGTGGGGTGGTATCTTGGGTACACTTACACTGCGGACGGGACCGGATCACTCAGCATTCGATGCGATGTGCTTGCTACTCCGGAAGGAGTTCAAGGGGCTCCCGGAAGCTACCACATGTATGGCCTGACCAATCAGGTCAGCTCAGCGCCAGTTTCGCTTCAGATAACAGAAATAATTTATGCCCCTGAGTTATCACAAGTAGCCATTACTTTTAATTCACGTCCCGGTGCAACTTATGCGGTGGATTTTTCAACAAATCTGCAAAGCAGTGAAGATGATGGGGGCTGGGCAGAGCTTGATGATGGTGTCATTTCTGAAGGGAAGCAAACAACTTATGTTGATGATTTCTTTGTCGGTAATGAGAGAGCCATCTTTTATAGAGTCAGGCAGATTGAGTAATTTTATTCAATGTGCGGTTTCCTGTTCTTATAGGAATCTAACCTGACCCTTAGCTGATTTTTGAGAGCCGGTAATTGTCCGGGTTTAATTAGTAGCATTGCTTTATTAATTGTTTGAACAGCTGATCCGAAGTTTCCTGACGCTGCTTGCGCCGCTGCCAGTGTATCGAGTGCGTCCGGGTTCTGCTCCTTAGTTGCTTTGACAATGTTCTTAGCCATTAGAAGTGCCTCTTCAGGCCTTCGGACCTTAGAGTCTTGGCTAGTGGCAAGGATCCAGGCCAGATTATTGGCAGCTTTGAGATTATTTGGTTGCAGATTCAGACCCTGGCGGTACTGCAACACTGCATCTGGGATTTTTCCCGATTTCACATGGTTAGCGGCAATTTCAAAAATTGCGGGTGCAAATTGTGGATTAATTTCTATTGCGTTTTCAAGACTTTGGAGAGCTTCACTATTCTTGCCAATCTGTTGATAAGTTTTTGCAAGGATGTAATAATCTTCAGCCTTTCCCTGAGCATGTTGCAATCCTTTCCCAATCTGTTCAGCCGCACTTTTCCAATTCCTTTGCTTTAGATATAATTTCCCGAGAGAGATTCTGGCAGCAGAGTAATTGGGAACGAGTTCAGTGGCCCATAGGTAATGGCTTAATGCAGCTTCTAAGTTTCCTTTTTTTTCCTCACTAGTAGCGCGCCTGAATTGCAATGATGCGGCCTGCAGGTCTCCAGTCGCTATCGAAACGGGGTGATTAATTGTTCTTCCTTCGATGGCGGCTGATCGAATTGACCGTTCGGACCTTGTCAGTTCGGCATGTTTTAAGTCTGTGATTATTGTTTTCAATTTTTGTTTACCTTTGTAGATCACTGAGACTCTTCCCTTAGGATCCAGAAGGAAAGAGGAGGGTACCGGAAGGGGTCGACTCAATCCTATATGGACATCATGCATTTCCTGAAGTGATTGGAGGACTTCTGCATTAGCGGCGGCGCTAGCAAAGGGGAAGTTCATATTTTTAAGGATCTTTTTTTCCGCACCATCTGTAACCTCGTCATTTCCGAGAGAGTCTACGTTGAGTGCTATGATCTGAAGCCCTGATTCCAGAACCCTTTCCTTTTNATTNGTCAATTCCTGCAGTTCTTCTCGGCATGAAGGGCACCAGCTGGCCCATATTAAAATCAAGGAATGATTTCCTGATCCCGTTGAAATGATTTTGTTATTTGAGCCTTTNATTTTGAGCTCAGTGCCGCTCAGTAATGGAGTCACTGGCGATCTGGCTGTACGTTTTGAGGGAGGTATTACCGGATCGGATGGGTCGAATTCATGAACTTTTGGCCGATGTGCAATTTTAGAACTTGTTCCTGTTCCTTGCTCCAATAGGTACCGATGACCTGGTTCAATGTTTGTGAAATTTTCTGAGGCATTGGCTTTATCGGGCCAGCGCACGTTCACAGANAATGGCCCTTTATGAGTTCCTGTTCCGAAGTGAATAAATTGAGAGGACTGAGAAAGGAACCCTTCCCCGGCCCTTAGGGTTTGAACTAAAGTTTTCCCATTAATTTTCATTTGAACTCTTGCTCCAATTGCATCTTTGTTCGAACCGGTTCCGTTCCCTGAAAGTTTCAATTGTATTGATTTGTTAAGATCATTGGATTCGTTTCTCAAATAACGNATTCTGGGCGCGTTTCTGTTTGAAATGAATATATCCATGTCGCCGTCATGGTCCCAGTCCACAGGGGCGACGGCCCGCCCATCATCATCATAATCGATCCCGCTGGCAAAAGATATGTCTGCGAACCGTCCGCCCGCTTCAGTAGATTTTCCTGTGTTTATAAAAACACAGTTACGCTCATTTCCACTGAATGCGCGCCCGGATTCAATCATCTTTGACAATTGAGCATGAGGTATCTCGTTTGCTTTTCTGGTATCATCCAAATTGTTNAATGTTTGAGGCACGACCTGCCTCCAGAAAAAACTTCACAAGTCACCAGTGCCATTGTCGGCTGCACTCAAGTATCCGTTAGCCACCACTAAGTCCTGCCACCCATCATTGTTAAGATCGATAAATCGTGAACCCCAGGCCCATCTACCCATCATTACACCTGCACCGGCACTGGTGTCTATGAAACCTTTTTCGGTGTTTCGGAATAATGTATTCCCCCTAGTGAACCTTTGGAAACGTTCGCGTGTTTCAAGATTCGCATTGGGTTTGAATTTTTTTTGTGAAGTGATTCTGCTTCCAGCGGCTGAAAACATGTTTGATACGTAAAGGTCCTGACGCCCGTCCAGATCATAATCTGCCCAGGTAACAGACATTCCTGATGCGCTGTCCTCGACCCCAAGTTCTGCCGCGACATCCTCGAAGGTTCCTCCATCATTACGATAGAGATTATTGCGCCCATAATCATTGGCAACATAAAGGTCAGGGTCTCCATCCATGTCAAAATCTTCCCAGCTCGCAGCAAATGACCATTTTNGATTATTNGTGTTGATGCCGGTCTCATTGGTCACATCTCTAAAAGTTATTTTTTTGGATGTGGCAGTTTCATTCTTCAGTAGAAAGTTTCCTGGGCCATTGTTGTCATCATGGTAAACAAAACGCCGGGCATTTGCCCCGATAGTCTGAAAGGCTGTAGTGTCAGAGGATTTATTGGGAGCATAGCAACAAACATAGATGTCTAATTTCCCGTCCAGATCGTAATCTGCAGCAGATAATGAGGCAGTGGATTCGTTGGTAGGTATTACTTCAACTAGGACATATCCTNTTTTTCTTCCTTCGTTAGCCGCGATAATGATATTACCGTACATCGCAACTACAAGATCACGGTCACCATCATTATCCAAATCGACTAACAATGCGCTACGCGAATCCTCTATCCAGTCAACTTTCCATTCTTTCGAAATGTCTTTAAGTGTTCCGTTTTTATTTTGCAGGAAAAGTTTATTTGGTATGCCGGGTTCCTGACACAAATATAAATCTTCCAATCCATCCCCGTTAATATCTCCTATTGCCATCCCGGGAGTTCCAAACCTATTCAGCATGGCGTATGCGGGTAGNTGATCTAGCCATTCATTGACTCCCTTAGTTAGTTGTTCCTTATAAGAAGCGTTNCCGGAAAAAATTGATTCGGTGCAGTCTGAAAATAATTTGCCCGGAGATTTCCGGACTGTCATTTCATAATTTCTAACATTGAGTGAGGAAATCTTTGGTTTTTCTTTTTGATTCCTTGTCCATAAAATCTCCCAAACAGATCTTTCGTCAGTGATGGATTCTCTGGTTTGGTATGAGAGTGAAAATAGTTGAGTTGTNTTTAATCCTTCCTTGCTCCGTTCAACCCCAATGATTTTAAATTTGGCCTGNATCTGTTCGGAATCTGAGATCTTTATATTATTGATATAATTTAAAAAAAGCTCTTTTCCTTTGTGTGTCGGTAAGGGTTCTGCATTCTGCCTATGAGTTTGAAATGTTTCATCNGAATAGACCATATCCAATGANTCTGGGCGGATCGACGTGAATGATACATTTTCAATGACCAGTTCCGCTCCTTTTTCCGGATCTGTGCCTTTGATTATTTTAGTAATTATCGATAATTGCTNATGAGCCTCATTGGCGAGATNCTCAGAGTCCCNGCCATCCTCTGAGGGATTGTCAATAGATGACCATGAAACGGTTTTTTTTTGATCCAATTCTGAAAATCCTGATTCATTTAAATNAAGGCCCTTTTCTTTAATGGTGTTCGGCTTTGTTTNTTTTGTCAGTGCCCCGTCATTATTATNTGAGCAGCTCACCAGCGTGGCGAGTAAACTGAATGCAAGAAAATGAATTTTATGCGAGCTCACAATTTGATTGGAATTTTAATGCTAAACATTAACAGCCGTATACATTAAGCAATTTTTATCCTAATTGTATTATTTCCTTATGTGGGATTGATTTTAATCTGATTTATAATAACGCCAAATAGCATTCTTTACATCAGAGACTTTTCTGTTTCGAATTAAGGCCCCCGATCATTCGGCTCTGATATAATCGGTCACAACTCTGAAAAATTGTTGTGATTCTTTTNGCTCTTTTTCAGGATCTGAAATTGTTATTTCATTNAAGATGTCGCCCTTTTGCAGATCTATTATGANTGGAGATGATTCGCCGTCACTTGTTGACCAGATNGTGTTCCAATTTTTCAGGTCATGACTGATTTGTACTGAATAGTTCAAATCNGAAATAAATCTGCGATGAAATAGTTTAATCCCAGTTTGCATTTTTTCACCCGNATCCAACAATATGATTTCAGGTGAACGGGCTTTATCATCATTACNGTCGAGTGCTTTCCCGCCAAAAGCATAGGATTGTAGATTATTGAATATTCCTTTCGTTGGCCTGTCATACATGCCACTAAATTCTGGCCCGAGCCCTTCAGATATTGACCATTGTTCAAAGTTATTTTGAACCTCTATTATCATTGATGATTGTATTGTGTTTCCGTCAATGTCGGTTCCNGATATCTCNAGCTGAGTAGTTCCAATTTTTGCCGGTTTGANNGTGAGATTCTGNGTCTGGCCGCTAANCTCGATTGTCGTCTGGGCAATTCCAGGGTCGGAGTTGGAGGTGATTTCAAATGAGATGGTTGGGATTCGAATAATACTATTTACTTCAATNAGGTTTCCTTGCCCATCAAAGGAAGGATCATTGCCGTCCGTAGTTGGAAAATCCGATAACGTATACGAAGTATCGTTGAGTATTACNTTGTGAGNTCCTGCCGGGAAGGATGCTATTTTATCGATAACATCTAATGAATCACTGTTTGCTCTTCCGAAGACAGTATAACTGTTTCCTATGTCCAATCCGGGATTGTCTTGGGAATTAATATACCAACCGCTAGTTGCACTGTTTGGGTCAGATGTTCTGGCGAAAGCTATGGTTCCGCGATCATTCGCAATGCCTGGTTCATTCAGGATTGGAGGTTCGGTGGGTAAGCTGATAAAACTATTGTCTTTTATGCTGTAGCTTCCGGACTGAATAATATTTAGCCCCTGCGATTTCACGGACCGATGGAAAACGGTATTACTATAATTACCTCGATCAACATACCTTAAAAAATTGGTTACAGGATCAGGTACCGCTTTGTCAAAGAGTGCAAATACCATTTTNCCATAATTGGTATTGATTTGGACANCTGACCGGGTGTCGTGGTCCTTAAAATAAGAATCCAAAGGAATAGTAAACGGATTTCCAGAAACAATTATTTTCACATCTGGTACGGTTTCTTTTNGTTGAGGATNCGAAAGAGATGGAGNGATCCTCAACGCCAATCTGGCAATGGAGGGTGTTGCTTCGNGAGAACTGTATTCCGCTCTTAAGATAACATTGAAGAATCCGTCCTCCAGTACTGTTCCACTAATGATACCGGTTCTCGGATCAATTGATAAACCATCAGGGAGTGGAGATGCGTCATAAAAAATGTTTTGTGATTCGGATTGATTGTTTGCAATTAATTGAAAGGAGAATGGTTCTCCTTCGCNGATTTTTGTGAAAGGATTATTCAGAAACCTGTCAGGCATGATAGCNGTAGCTATCTCTGAGGTGCCTTGTCCTGATTCGCTGACAGATAAGATCCGAAATTCATAGATCGTTGTGGGGGATCCGCCAGTCAGCGTCACATTATTTGATTCGGAATCGAATGATCCTAGGGAAGACCAATCAGTTTGAGGTGGAGTCCTTACCTGAAGTACATAANAATCTTCATCATNCGAATCGTCTGACCATTCTATNGATATTTCCCNAAAGACGGGCGCTTTAGCNGTTAATNTNTGNGGTGGTTCAGGTGCAGCTGATGCTGTTCTAATGGCAATTGGCCAAATTAATAATATAAGAAAAATGTCCCTTAGTGATAATTGGCATGCTGGCATCTACCTCATTGTCTTGAAACGTTCTGCGATCAATTGGCGGGCATCAGCATTATTTGATTTTTCACGGCTAGCTTTGATCAGGTTGTCCTCAAGTGTGTTTTTCGAAGAGCGTTCTTTCTGATAAAAGACACCGAATTTTCCAGGGTATTGAATATCGGCTAATGCATATGCGGCGGTTTCACTGCTCACATCATGTCTTTGATCATCTTCAGGTGTCCCATCACCTGTCTTTTCATCGATAATTTCAAATTCGCCTCCTTTCCTTGGATTGCCATCATCAAATGCTCCCTTATAAAACATAGTGCATTCGGATAAAACTTCGATTACAGAGAATCCAGGATGCGCAATGGCCCTTCTGAACATTTCAGTCATATGTTTGACCTGTGTTGAATGTGTGCGNGCAATGAAGCTGGCGCCGGTTGCGACCAACTTTTTCATCGGATTAACAGGCATGTCCATTGCTCCAGTCGGATCCGTCTTAGATTGGAATCCTATCGGGGAAGTTGGAGACGTTTGTTTTTTTGTCAGACCATAGACAAAATTATCCATAATTACATAGGTCAGGTTTGGGTTTTTTCTGGCGCAGTGTTCTAGATGATTGCCACCGATAGAAAAACCATCTCCGTCACCTCCGAAAGCAAAGACATGAAGATCTGGTCTNGATAGGCTCACGCCTGTCGCTAATGGGAGGGCCCTGCCATGAATGAAATGGAGGCCATGTGAGTTGACGAAATAAGGGAACCTCGAAGAGCACCCTATGCCGGCAATGGTGCATATGTTTTCATGAGGAATTTGCAGTTCTTCTAAAATTTTGAAGAAACAGGCAAGTACAGTAAAGTCTCCGCATCCGGGGCACCATGTGGGATGATCTGCTTTTAATTGTTTTTTTGTTAATTTCTCAGGATCGGCTGGAGTAACAGAAGAC
Organism: Verrucomicrobiales bacterium; assembly: GCA_002708885.1. GTDB lineage: Bacteria > Verrucomicrobiota > Verrucomicrobiia > Verrucomicrobiales > DEV007 > EC70. Next base: position 17,894 of record PAPL01000059.1, read on the forward strand.
ATGGTAATTTTTTTAGTATGAATTATTAACCGTTGATATTTTCAATTCCTGCGATGATTTCACGGATTTTATAGCCGAGCCCATCTGTTTTGGTGATGCTGTATATGTTCGGGTTTGCATACCGAGCGCGTAAGAGAGTGGCTAGTTGCCCGTATCCGTATAATCCTTGGTCATTCATCTCGATAACGATCGATTTACTGAACTTTGCAATTATTTGATCAATGCCTTCAGGCATGGGGTGAATGTGGCGCAGATGAATTGCAGATAATTGCTGTCCGTTCTTTGAGGATGTGTCAACGGCTTCACGAATGGGCCCCCATGTTGATCCCCAGCCAATTAACAGGATATCACCTTCCTCTGGCCCGTAAATTTCAGGTGCCGGTAATGTTAAAGCTAGTCTTTTCAGCTTATTTCTCCTGCGGTTCGTCATTTTCTGATGNAGNTCNGGANTTGAACTTGGGTGGCCCCATTCATCGTGTTCGAGCCCAGTCACGACCGGATACTTCCCGTTCAGTATTTTAGTGCCCGGTGGAGCATGCTTCGTTTCGGACTCAAGAGGATAGGGGACGAACTCTTCGCCTCGGGGCTCAAGATCCAAATCGGGTTCCTTTATTCCGGAAAGGTCTGGTTCCGGGAAAGCTTCGATCCGAGTCGAAAGTGATTGATCTGTTAAAATGATTACCGGAGTACTGAATTCCTTGGCAATTCGGCATGCTTCGATGGCTATGTGATAACAATCCTCTACATCCTTTGGGGCGAGAACGACGCGAGGAGTGTCTCCATGACTTCCATATATTGCTTGCATCAGATCGCTCTGTTCCACGCTCGTTGGTAGTCCTGTGGACGGGCCTCCGCGCTGAACATTAATAACGACGAGAGGAAGTTCAGCCATTGATGCATATCCGAGAGCCTCCATTTTCAATGATAGGCCGGGGCCCGAACTTCCAGTCACTGCGATATGTCCCGCATAAGCGAATCCTACAGCGGAGGCGATGGCTGCAAGTTCGTCCTCTGATTGTATAAAGATGCCACCGTATTTAGGAAGTTCAGTACGTAAAGTTTCCATGATAGAGGACCATGGTGTTATGGGATAACCTGCCCCGTACCTTACCCCGGCAGCGAGGAGCCCATAGGTGAGGGCTGTGTTTCCGTCAGTAGTTATACGATTACCTTCTTCCGCTTCTCCGGGTTCAAATTTATAACTGTTATCATGCACCTTTCCGATCTCATATGCGTATCCTGAGTCGAAGGCCAGCATTGCATTACGCAAAACACTCTCATGTTTTCTTTTGAATTGAGCTTCAATGAGGGTGACGAGTTTCTCCCGGTTTAATCCAAAGAGATTGGTCAATAGGCCTAGAACAAAAATGTTTTTTCCTCTGTCCCGAGCTGATCCTCCGATGGCCTCGACGGTCGTTGAGGTCATAGGAATACCAACATAGGTGACCCTTTTATCATCAGTATCAGGTTCAACATGNTCGNTGTCATATAAGCAGACNCCTNCATCGCGGAGAGAATTTATATGATTCTCGTAACTGTCCTGATAGAAAGCGACTAGAAAATCGGCATCATCACCTGCTGAGAGAACCTCACCTGACCCGATTCGAACCTGAAAGATGGATGCGCCTCCACTAATTGTTGAGGGTATAGTCATGTAAGTCATGACTTCCTGAGCACTGCGGCCGGCTAACCGTGCAAGGAATCCTCCTATGGTCTGTATGCCGTCCTGAGAATTTCCGGCGAGGCGAATGACTGCATCATTAATGTCGTTCGTTTCACCTTCCTCGGTACTCTTTTCTGCAACTAGGCTCATTAAGCATTTGAACGTTACTTAATTTCAATTCCTTGGCAAGAATATCAGAAGCTAAATTTATATTTAATTATCTGTTTTTAAGGGGCTAAAGAGAATAATCGGAATGATTTTTCTCTCTCGTTCGGGGATAGTCAGAGCAAAGTATCATTCATCGGCATATTTTAGCCATGCCGATTCGATCATTTCTTTGTCCATTTTCGAGTCGGATATAATGATTTTATAACGGAATTTATTCGATTTTCCAGGAACTAGCTTCCAGGAATTTTCCTGTGCCGGCACATAATTAAAGAAAATCGCCCCGTCGTGGCTTGATGGGGGCCAGATGCGCATTCTTTGTGGAGCATCATGATTTGCCGGATGGCAGAGAATTGCCACTAGTGCATTACCGGTATCAGTTGGTCCTGAGAAAGCGCACCATTTTCCACGTGTGGCATGCCCATTGCTACGGTTTTTATTCTCTGAAGTAAGGACCTGGCTGTTTGCATTTTTCCAGTCCTTTGGCCCACGGTAGGCGATTGGTCCACCATAACGGTAAGCAGGAAGTTCAAGATTAAGAGAAGTTATATTTTTTTGATCGCTCACATAATCAATAAAGTATGTGTCTTTCTCTTTGATTACTCCGATAGAGAAGGTTTCCTCAATGATAGTGGTCGGCTTTTGTTCTTTGCTTATCGAGATGTGCTCTTGGCAAACCGTGAACCCTTTCTTTCCGGGTCTCTGGTCCAGTGAGATTGTTTTTTTATAACGGACAGTCCCTTCCTTTTTTTTCAGATTCCAGAAATCAATCTTCTTGGATCCGTGAGAGGTATTTACCCAGGCGTTCCAGAGTCCAACATGGTGGATATGATCATCTGGATGTATTGATGTGACTATTGCCCCTTTGGGGGATCTTAGCGGGTGAATGAATGCACTTCTTTTGTAAGAGGGATCACTGCCTTTTGGTGGATGCACTTCTGATTTGTGATAAACGAGTAGGACATTCGTTCCGTCCAATATCTTAATGTCATTACCATCCTCAGTCACTTCTATGGCTTGTGAGCTGATAGATGCTCCAAGTAGCAGAGATATGATCCATTGATGTGCCTTCATGCAGATTCAGGCCTCAGTTCTTTTTTTTGAAAACCTTTGGGGTCAGGGAACGTAAACCTGAACGAATTTTGTTTGCTATAGGAAATTTCCTTTTTGTTTTAATTGGGGACGTATTAATCTCGTCAGAGCCGTTCATTTCAGGAGGATTTTTTTTAATAGAAACTTTTTTATTTTGGGTCTTAAGATTTCCGGAAGGCAATGAGCTTTCAGTGACTTGGTCTTCTTTAGGAGTGCTGAAAACCTTTTCGAGGGATGTGCCTAATGCCTTTTCCAGTTGGAGCAATGCTTTGTTGTATGTTCTTTCTGCGGCGAGACGCTGCTTGGTTATTTTTGTTGTGTTTTGTGCAATTTCAAAACGGATCTTTTCCAGTTTGTGGCGTTCTGTGTTTTTGACCCGCTCAATGAATTGCGTGTTATATTTTTTCTGTGTCAGCGCATGTTCTTGTGCGCGGTCCCTGTATTTCTTTGCGCGTTTCAGATTTTCATATGATGCGACAACTTCTCCAGTGATAATTTTCTGAGTGGCCCCTTTTTGTGAATAATAGGAGGTCACAGCGGCCTCACGTACCGCGCTTTCATGGCCTAGCCAACTGAATAAGGGAACGGACATAGCGAGTTGTATTCCCCAGCTTTCTCCGGTCCTTTGACCTCCTTCCTCTTCCCTTCCCACGCCGGCCTGGACATAATCAAACCAGGGTATTTTCTTTGCTCTTGATTCATTCAATGCGGATTGGGCAATTTTTTCCTTTGCTCTTATGGTTGTCAATTCGCCCCTATTAGCTAGCGACATTCTTATCAAGTATTCAAGATGAGTGTGGTCCAGATCAATTGAGGGACTGATAAGTTTATCAGTGATCCTGATTCTATTAGGGTCTTTTAGGCCGACCCGAGCAGCAAGATTATCTCTCTGGGAATTAAATTCGATTTGTGCTCCCTCCACTGAAAGGCCATCACTGCCGACATATTCAACTTTATCAATTGTTATAAGGCCGCTACTGAGCATTTTACTTTGAGTTTCGGAATATGATTTGGCTGCGTCCTCCTCCAATTCAAGTAATTCAATTTGGGCTTTGAGGTATTGTAGCTGTTCGTATTCTTCTCTTATTCTAATGACAACGTCACGTTCTTGGTTCANAGCGGTAGCTCTGGCAAGTTTGACNTCTTGTTCTGCCCGTGCCAAACGAGCTTTGCGGATCCCAGGGTGGGGGACATAAAGACGGAATTGCAGTTGAGTGTCTTCCTCATCGGCAAATGGATTGGTGTCGTGGAAATNNGTTTCAGTTCCGTTACGAATCATTTCACGGTTGTCAGTCCTGGTNCCTCCNGGCTCAAAGATTTCAGGGTTCGGCAGGATAGTAATGNTTTCTTCTGAATTCTCTTCGATCCTTTCCTCGACTACCGTTTTATCNCTNCCNTCNGTTACTGTTCTNGAGATATTTCNATTCACAGTTTCNTCGGAAATGCTTTTCTTTTCTTGTCCGTCTTCGTTGATTACTGTTCTTGAAGTCTGCTGAGTGTAGCTTTCGGTTCTTGTTTCAGTGAAAGGTGCCGGGATCTCATTACTTCCCCAGTTTTTTCTGAATCTTATCTGAGGGTCCGGCCAGTCTCTCGCTGCTTTTTTTTGAGCCTCTGCAATTGTAATTGCGCCACGTAAAGAAATGAGACGAGGGTTATTTTTTATTCCTAAAGCAATGAGTTCAGACAAACCCACGTCGGGATCTTTATTGGTTTCCGCTACACCGCTTCGAATTTGCAAAGATCCGAATAAAAAACTCATCAGCAACACGGAGTGCTGAATGGTTCTTTTTTTGAGGCGTTGCATTATTAAAGTCGTGTCTTGAATTCCTGTTAATCTTATGGCTGCTATGACGCAGTTTTAGAGGGGCTCTAAGATCAAATTTTTGGATTCAGTATTAGTTGCTGGCAGCTTTGACTGGTGTCTTTCCGAAGTTCCACAGATTAAATGAACCTGGTTCTTTTGTGTGCACATGAACACCGGTTCCAGGTAATAAGTTTTCAAAATCATCAGGTAGCTCACAAATAAATACCCGGCCCCTAATGTATTGCCCGTCTATTGGTGACCCGTAATTTGGCACCGCTTCGATGCTCGGAGAGACAGAAATAATTTTTGCCTTGTAAGCAATCGGGTTCTCGGATCTTTGACTTACCCAAACGAAATCATCTTCAGATAGCTCTTCAGGGTTCTGGTCCTGAGGGATGAGACCCCTTATCGTTTTGGCGGGAACATTATCCGGACTTGCCAGATTAATGGTCAGGATAGGTTCGCCTAATTGTGTGACACCTCCTAACTTATTGAGTTTAAAAATAGTTCCTTCGCCGGGCGCGACGAGTGTTTTGTTTTTTACTCGCTCTTTAAGTACTAGGAGTTCCTCAGGAAGATTTACGCTGTCCACTTTTGTGAGGAGCTGATCGGCCTCTTTCAAATCGGCATTGAGTGTTTCAATGGATTTGTTATGAGTGTCTAATTCAGTTTGAATAACATCAATTTTGCTCAGAGCTGCGTCTAATTCACTTTGCAGGCTGAGTTGATTCTCCACATTGGTTTTAATTAAATCCGCATTTCTCTTTGCTGTTTCGAGTCGAGATTCCGCACTGGCCTTCTGAGATTGAGCCCGTTGTATGTCGGCATTTATTCCGAAACGGGTAGCTTTGAATTTTCTTTCCATGTCAGCCCTTAAAAAGGGGAGATTCGCTTTATAATCATCGATTTCCTTTTGCAAGAGAGAAGGATCCAATGTGACCAGTTCCTGACCCTTTGATACTTTTTGCCCTTCCTTGACCAGCACTTTTAGAATGACGCCATCCTCAGGAGCCGAGATTTCTTCTGTGTGGGCAGTCACCATTCCATTGATTCTTACTTTGACTCCTCTTTGTGAATACAAAAACAGGACCAGTCCCAGCATGCCTAGCCAAACTAGGATCGGCCATTTTTCGAATATCTTACGTGCCCGGTAAGAAGAGGTTTTCTTGAGTTTTATTTCGTTGGGAATGCTATTACTCATTGATCTATTAAATTTCGACTGTTGTGCGTTGCATTACAAGACTAACTTCGGAGATATCATCAAGTTTTGATAAAGAATCTACTAGATCTGTCTTATATGAAGGGTCTAAGAGCCTTATTTGGTAAGAATATTCTTGGACTTCTCCCTGTATGGCCTCGCGCATAGCCACCATTTCGGTGGAACTTGCGTATCTGGTTAGGATTGTTTGAAGGTGTTCGTGTGATGGGGAGTCAGGCGGCAACATGAATCTTAAAAGTCCTTCGAATTCGCGGCGAGAAGCAAAGGGTGACCAGCTCAGGAACATTGCGGTAAAACAGAAATAAAGCGTGCCGATAACCGCCACTGCGTATACCCGAGCTCCCGATGCGATTCCGATCGATAGTGCGGCAAACAAAAAGATAATGTCTCTGGGATCCCTGATGGGTGTTCTGAAACGAACGAATGCCATTGCTCCCATGATTCCAATTCCCCTTGCCATGTTGTTTCCAATTGCCATGATCATGACAGTGATCACTATAGTGGCTAAGACCATTGTGTGCAGGAAGGAACGAGCGTACGAGAAGCTCTGATGCGTCCAGCGATACACTGTAGCCAGGACAAGGCCCAGAACAAAGCTCAGGCTCAATGAATATAGCACGGCCATTGCCCCAAGACCTTCTGTATCCCCCATTGCTGTTAACCAAGATTCCATATTGTTAAAAATTATTTCTTATGATTTAAAAAATTAGGCTTTGTTCAATGTATCCTCATAATATATGAAGATCCGAAAATATATCTTAAAAACTGTTATTTGTTGTGGTTGTATTTTGAGAAGCACAGTCGTATTGAAAGCCTCTGAAAAGTGTTTCTAGCCTCCATGCAGTGGCGTACTTACAGAATCCGGTCGTTGTTAAATTGAACCGTTCAACTAATTCGAGCATCCATTGCGGAGCGTCTCGCATGGCTTTGAGTTCAAATATGTAGCCAGCAAAGGGACGGTTAAGTCCTACCTGAGAATCCATTGGTCTCCACCCTTTTGAATCCTCAATGCCTGGAATTGTCCAGTTCCTCGTTGGTCGATAAGTGATTCTGCGGTCAAATGTGAGACGTGCATAATCATCGTTGGCACCGAAATAACTTTCGCGGATATACCTTATGAGCATTTTTGGCCTGGCTCCGACCATTCTCGCAATTCGCGAATATTCAAGAAAGTAATGATTGTCGACTGGGTTCTTGAGTAACTCGCACTGATCGGGATTCAGGACAATGGGGAGACCATCATTGTCCCCCTTGTATTGTTCCATTGTCATTTTTGCTCTGCTCTTAATAATGATTCCCCCGACTTTTCTTTTGAGTTCCAAAAAGACGGGTGCACTTCCTCCCTCACCGTAAGTTCGGATCCTAAGCTTAAATCTGGCAAAGGTTTTGCGTTCTTTTGCCAGGGCCAGATCCATCGTTGGAGTGTCCAACTGAAGCGTAGTGACTGAATACTCAGGTATATCACCTTTTCCGTTAGGATCTGGAATACAGAAGGGTTTTATGTATTCGCGGATCTTGGGCACTAATTGTGGATGTATGATATACTTCTGTTCAAAGCGTTCTATTATCTTGTCCTTGACGTCTTTNCTTGAGGGCCCAGCATCTACCTGCAAGCGTGGNAATTCAGAAGAAGCCAATTTATTGGNTTCTTCGGCAGTTACCGATTGAGATTGGGGGGACATGAGGGTCTTNAGATCTTCATATGNTATGAGGATCNATTAAAAATANGGTGTGCATAAAATAGCTCCAGAATCGTGAAAAGCCATTAATAATGTGGCGGAAATGTTACAATATTCCCTTATAAAACCTTTNTTTTTCCGAATACGGCNATTCCNTTCAGATATTTTTAACATTCTTCTTTATTATTAAAGAATTGGAATTGTTGATGCTTTTGGATGTACTGACTTTTTTCGCGGTGAGATTTGAGTGTCCATTGGCCCTTTTCAACTCACGGGGCAACTCAATGATCAAAGCGTCACCATCCCTTTAATCACTCTTGAACAAGGATCACTCCAGTCTTCGAAAATCGAGGGTAATTGATCGAAGTCGCATCGATGAGTCACAAAGGGATTAATGTCAATTTGCTGTTCACGGAGAGCTNTCATTACATTTGAAAAGTCCTCATGAGTTGCGTTGCGACTACTTAANAGAGACATTTCTCTTGNATGAAATAATGGATCNTCGAATGATAATTTTCCTTTTACGATACTGACGAGAATTAGCCGGCCTCCATGCCCCACATACTCAAAGGCACTTTCGATTGCTTTCGGCGATCCNGTGGCATCANATACCGCATCAGGTAAATTGCCTTCTGTTATTTCCATTAATGCATTNATAGGTTCCTCATTCGCATTCACACAATGATCTACGCCCAAAATATTTTTGCAGTACGATAGNCTTTCANTGTTCACATCCAATGCTATTGTTTTTGCGCCGGCAATTTGTGCAAAGTGTAAGATGCCGATCCCGATTGGNCCGGTCCCGGCGACCGCGGCCCATTCACCTTTTCGGAGGCATGATCTTCGGACCGCATGNGCTCCAATTGCNAAACATTCGACAGTGGCGATCTGTTCGTGATCGAGACCNTCTGCACGGATGATNTTTCTGGCTGGTACAGGCATGAGTTCCCGCATCCCTCCATCAACATGAACGCCCATCGTTTGTATGTTAGGGCAACAGTTTGTTTTTCCTTCTTTGCATGTTTTGCATTGGCCGCAGTGCAGATAAGGTACAGGGACNACTGATTCTCCGGCCTTGAAGTCCCCCACATCCTCTGCCACTTCNGCTGAGATCTCATGCCCCAGTATTCGAGGATAGCTGAAGAAGGGTTGATTTCCTTTATAGGCGTGATAATCCGTGCCGCAAATGCCTATCTTTCTAATTCTAAGAATGACTTCGTTTGCGGAGGGTGTGGGCTCTGGAACTTCAATTGTTTGAAAGTTGCCCGGTTTCTCGCAGATAATAGCTTTCACAACCCAAAGAATCGCTTAACTATTCAATTGGTGCAAGCTTACCTGCTTGATTGATTTGAAAGTTGGTAGAAAATTACATTATGAAGTGGATAGGATGCTGTGTTTATTTGTTCTTTTTGCTCAGTTATGTTCTGGCTGACGAGCGGTTGAGTTTTTATAACAAGCCCAATCCTCTTCCCAAAGGCGCCGTCACTGAGAATTGGCCAAGATTTTTAGGTCCTCACCACAATGGNACNTCCAAAGAGTCCAAGCTTTTGAAGAGTTGGCCTGAGAAGGGGCCGAAGATTGTTTGGGAGCTCAAGAGGGGAGAGACGTACGCTGCTCCGACGATTGTTGATGGTCGCCTTTTTAGTTTTGATTTGGCCGATGGTAATGAGCGGCTCGATTGCCGGGACCCTGAAACGGGTAAATTGAAATGGCAATTTAAGTATCCGGTTCAGTACAGGGACAGGTATGGATTTGCTAATGGTCCGCGAGCCTCACCGGTCATTGATAATGACATATTGATCATTGCAGGTGTCACTGGTCAGGTCAGGGCAATTGAAGTCATGACAGGCAAGCCGGTTTGGCATCAGGATTTACAGAAAGCGTATGGCTATGAACTTGGTTTTTTTGGTTATGGACCTCAACCATTCGTGTGGAAAGACCTTGTGCTGGTGAATGTGGGCGGTTCAAAAAATACGAAAGGAGAGGGAGTCTGTGTCGCTGCATTTGACAGGAAAAGCGGCAAAGAGGTTTGGAGATATTTGGATGAGTGGGGAGCGAGTTACTCTTCCCCCATAATTGCCAAGATCAGGGGGAAGGAAGTGCTTTTAGTTCTGGCAGGAGGTGAGAGCCGTCCCGCCAAGGGCGGTCTATTGGTCTTTGATCCAGTGACTGGTAAATTATTTCACCGGTTCCCTTGGAGAGCTGATGAATATGAGTCCGTAAATGCTTCAGTTCCTATAGTGATTGATGAGAAGTTTGTGTTTCTATCTGAATGTTATGGGAAGGGAGGGACTCTCCTTGAATTTGATGAAAAATTAAATGCTGTGCCCGTTTGGCAGGAAAGGTGGTTTGGCATGCATTGGATGACTCCACTTGTAATTGAGGGGCACATTTACGGTTTTGCCGGACGCAATAAGCCAGATGTTCAGTTCAAGTGTGCCAGAATTAGGGACGGGGAAATTCTCTGGAAGGATGACATGCGTTACCAGCAAAAAATCCAAGGAAGGGATCTGACTCTCAGTTTTTTTCGTGGCAGTTTACTGAATTGTGATGGCCGTGTTTTTGCCTTGGGAGAGGATGGAGTGTTCGCTGAACTTAAAATATCACCGAAAGGAGTAAAAGTTGAGTCCAGGTCTCAGTTGTTCGTTGCGGAACAGTCCTGGGCTTTNCCAGTTATTCACCGTGGACTGCTCTACATCTGTCAGCACACCAAAGGATTTGTTGATGATACTGTGCCCCGGTTAATTTGTTATGATTTTCGTGGTGAAGAATGAATTGATATCGGGATAACCAATGATTTACAAAATTGATCCCGGTGAATATTCAATTGAATCTGGGTAAGCAGTTTTGATTTCTTCTATTGAATTGAGAAACTCTTCGATTTGAGCTCCTGCGGCTCCTGCTTTAGTTGCAGCTGCGCTGAGTAATTGTTCGAGTCTGTCTTTTGATATTTTCAGTCCATCATCATTGGATAAACGATCAATNAGATCGTTCTCTCTTGATTCCCCCGAACGTAATGCTTGGAGCGCTGCTACAGCATGTTTTTTTATTAATTCGTGAGCNTCTTCTCTGCCTGTCCCCTCCTTGACNCATTCCATTAGGAATGTAGTNGTTGTAAGAAATGGAAGGTACCGTTCATTCTCATTATTTATAACATCAGGGTACACTTCCATCTGATTTAAGATAGTGAGACAAGTTTCAAAAAGACCGTCAGCGACAAAAAAAGCGTCTGGTAGCATTACCCGTCTAACGACCGAACATGAGACATCACCTTCGTTCCATTGAGTCCCAGACAAAGAGCCTGCCATTGTCAGATATCCCCTCAACAATACATTGAACCCATTAACACGTTCACATGATCGAGCGTTCATTTTGTGGGGCATTGCTGAAGAACCTACCTGACCCTTTGCAAATCCCTCGCCCGCTAGCTCATGCCCCGCCATGAGTCGTAGCGTGTTACAGAAGCTCGAAGGGCCCGATGAAAGTTCAGCCAGAGCTGATATGACTCTAAGATCGAGTGATCTCGGGTAAACTTGCCCAACGTTCGTTGCTGTTTTTGAGATGCCGAGATGGGANGCAACTTTTTGCTCCAGCATCGCAACTTTTTCAGTGTCATTCTCGAACAGTGCGAGTTGATCTAACTGAGTTCCCACGGCTCCTTTTATGCCGCGTGCAGGATAGGATTTAATGGTCGATTCGAGTGNACGAAATGAGCCGAGTAATTCTTCTCCAAACATTGCCATTCGCTTGCCCATAGTAGAAGTCTGAGCGGCAACGTTATGTGTCCGTGCTGATATGTATAGGTCTTTCCATTCCTGGGCCTTGTTGCCTATTGCGCACAATGCTGCGGCGGCCTTGGATCGTATCACTTTTAGCGCGCGGTAAATCTGAATCTGTTCGACATTCTCGGTCAGGTCCCGGCTAGTCATTCCTTTGTGGATGTGTTCGCAACCCGCAAGTTCGCAGAATTCTTCTATGCGGGCCTTCACGTCATGACGCGTGATACGTTCACGCGCCATGATAGAATCAATGTTCACGTCATTTTTGACCTTTTCGTAGGAACTGATGTCTTCTTCAGGGATGTCAAGACCAAGCTCTGCCTGAGCCTTCATCACAGCGATCCAAAGCTCGCGCTCNAGAATGACTTTGCCTTCCGGTGACCATATGGCCCTCATTGGTCCGGTTGCATATCGTTCAGCTAGAATGTTTGGAATTTCAGACATGGTTCGAATGTAATGTAATGATATCAGTCAAAGAACTCATTAATTGAATCTTTGCATAAAATTTTAAGGTACTTTTTTAATCTGAGAGTGGAACTTGTTCCAAGCAAATTAATCGAAAGGTATTCCTGTCNTCTTCGAAATGTCCCTTAATTCTTTAACTACAGGCAACACTAGGGGGATGCCATGCTCTGAACGTATTGATTCTGCCTCTCTTTCAGGATCACCCGGAATCATTGGTCCATCAGTTCCAGGGGCAGGGCATGTTGATCTTAGTGTTTGGATGTAGTCATCTATTTGAGTCTTGAACTCATCAGGATCAATAAAAGCGTCTATTTTCATAGCGCCAAAGAAATGTCCGATTCCTTTTCCGACACTGCGCTTTGGAATTTCCTGTTGCAGAGCGAACGGTGGAGTAAAAGGCCCCCAATTAGCGCCGCTCAGAACAGCACAGAGAATATCGACCATTACCGCTAGTCCATACCCTTTGTGACCGCCTTTTTCTCGGTCCGATCCGAGGGGAAGAAGGGCTCCTCCGTTAATCATCTTNTCNGGATCNGTGGTATTGTTTCCGTTATTGTNAATGGCCCAGCCCTCTGGAATCTTTTGTTCTTTCCGATGTGCAATCTCGATTTTTCCATAAGCAGCNGCACAAGTTGCTAAATCAATAATTATTGGAGGCTCTTTTTTTCCGGGAAATGCAATTGCGATGGGGTTTGTGCCGAGCATTCTCTCGGCTCCCCATAGCGGNGCCACTAGCTTAGTTGTATTGGTCATGGACCANCCAATCAGGTCCCGTTCCAATGCTTTGATTACATAGTAACCAGCTATCCCATAATGATTGGTATTGCAGACGCTTACCCATCCACTGCCAGCCTCTTGTGCCTTGTCCATTGCAATTTCATTGGCTTTTGGGCCCACTACCAATCCTAAACCGTTGTCGCCGTCGACTGTGGCAGTCGATGCTGATTCTCTGACTATTTTAATTTCAGGGACTGGATTGATTCGTTTGTTTTCCAGCATATCAAAGTAAGTATGCAATCTTGCGACTCCATGAGAATCAATGCCTCTTAAATCACTCATTGAAAGGACTTCGGAGGCCAGTTCGGCTTCTTTTTCAGGTATGCCGAAATGCTGAAAAGTTAGCTTGGAAAACTCACTGAGTTTTCCATGGGGATAGGTTATTGTTTCCACTACTGGCATGGATCGATGATTGAGAATTTGAATATATTTAATTAATTGAGAGTTTCGCCAATTACCTTTGCAATGTTAAGTGAGGCAGTGGCGGCGGGAGAAGGCGCATTGCAGACGTTTAGAATATTCCCATTCCTTGAAAAATAAAAATCATCTACCATCGATCCGTCAGAACTGACGGCTTGAGCTCTTACCCCTGCAGGAGCAGCGCATAAGTCCCTAGTATGAATTTCCGGCACAAGCCGTGACAATGCTTTAACAAAAGCACGTTTACTTGCGGATCGCCACATTTCGCCCAGTCCTGTTTTCCAGAATTTTGCAGCTAGACGCAGGAATCCGGGATAAGTTAATGATTCTACAAGTTCACTGGGATTAACTTTGAATTTAGTGTACCCCTCTCTCGCATAAGCGAGGACAGCGTTGGGGCCGCATTCGACACCGCCATTAATCATTCGAGTGAAATGAACCCCGAGGAAAGGAAAATTAGGATCAGGTACTGGATAGATTAAATTTTTAACTAGTCCGCGGGCATGTTCATTGAGTTNATAGTACTCGCCNCTGAAAGGAATAATTTTCATTGGGGGTCTTGCTCCTGCCTTGTCTGCTATGTGATCTGAATATAGCCCGCTACAGTTCACTACTCTTTCAGCTAAAAATTCTTTTCCTGAAACGGTTTGGACTGAAACGGAGTTCTGGTCCGGAGTGATGAAATTAACCCTTTCCCCGGTCAGAATTTGTCCTCCTCCCTTTTTGATCTTTTCAGCCAGGACAGAACATACTTGGCGATAATCAATTATTCCTGCCTCGGGAACATGAATTCCTGCTATGCCTGCTGCATGAGGTTCTAAATCGGACAGNTCNGACTTGTCAATGAGACGGCACTTGACGCCGTTCGCCTTTCCTCGCTCAAAGATTCGGTTCATCGCCGGAATCTCTTTTTCATGAGTGGCCACTATGACCTTTCCGCAAGTTTCAAATTGTATGCCTTCTTTCCTGCAGAACCGTTCAAGGGCCTGCTTTCCTTTGCGGCAATTTATTGCTTTTAATGAACCGGGCTTATAATAAATACCAGAGTGAATGACCCCGGAATTATTACCGGTCTGATGAGAGGCCACTTCGTTTTCTTTTTCAAGTACAGTTACATTCTTTTTAGGTAGGATTTTGCCGAGGTGATAGGCAGTCGCAAGCCCTACAATGCCTCCGCCGATAATGATGGTGTCTTTCTTTTCAATCATTCAGATTTGTCCTTTTTNCCATCGTATGCCCGGTCAAGGTGAGTGTATCCTCCGTCAGGATATATAATCTGCCCCGTAGTATGAGCTGATTTGATGGATGCAAGGAAAACAACCATGTCCGCGATTTCTTTCGACTCTGTAAATCTTTGGCCGAGCGGAATAGTGGATTCAATNTCTTCTTTGGCTTTGATTGGATCCGGATTTTTTGCTAGCCAATTTTCGTAAAGTGGAGTCATGACTTCTGCCGGAACAACGCAGTTAACTCTTATCCCATATTGAGCGAGGTCCAGAGCCCATTCTCTGGTCAGTGCATTGATTCCGCCTTTTGAAGCTGCATANCCAGAGGTTCCACCTTGCCCGGTGACTGCGACTTTGGATCCTACATTAACGATGTTTCCTTGAGTNGACTTGAGATCATTAAGGAAGTGATGAACGAGTGCGAAGGGATGAATGAGATTTTTTTCAAGTGAATGAATGAATGTTGACGGGCCATCTTCTATTGATGCTCCGTCATTGACTCCTGCATTATTGATTAGGATATCAATGGGACCAATTTCGTCACTGATTTTATTAGCTGTGATTTGAATTTCATTAAGATCAGTCAACTCTACATGGTACGAATGGCCGGTCCCGGTTTCCGAGATCAGGGCTTCAGCTTCTTCCGGATTTCGACCTACAATAATCGGAACTGCACTCTCTGCGGCAAAAGATCTAACGATTGCNGCGCCGATCCCTTTGGCNCCGCCTGTAATGACAACTTTTTTATCTTTTAATTGCAGATCCATATTGATGTTAAGTTCCGTAAGCTACAACGTTTTGTTTTGATGAACCTAATCCGTCGATTCCCAGTTCGACAATGTCGCCGGGCTTGAGGTATTTTTCTGGGCTCATGCCCATGCCTACACCGGCCGGAGTTCCTGTGGATATAACGTCTCCAGGCAANAGTGACATGAAATGGCTCAGGTAACTGACCACATGAGGGACATTGAATATGAGGTTTGAAGTGTTGCCGTCTTGCATTTTTTCACCATTCACAGTTAACCACATTGCCAGATTATTTATATCGTGAATTTCATCTTTAGTGGCCATGAAAGGTCCAAGCGGAGCGAAAGTGTCCGCACTCTTCCCTTTTGTCCATTGTCCGCCCCTGTCTTTCTGAAAGGAACGTTCACTGACATCGTTATGCAGTACATAGCCCGCAACATAATCCTCAGCCTCTGATTCGCTGACATAGGATGCGTGCTTGCCAATCACAACAGCCAGTTCGACTTCCCAATCAGTTTGTTCGCTACCTTTTGGGATCACGATATTGTCGAAAGGTCCGGTAAGGGCTGAAGTGGCTTTACTGAAGATGACTGGTTCTTTGGGCGCTTCCGCGCCTGTTTCCTCAGCATGATCACTAAAATTAAGTCCAATGCATATCATTTTGCTTGGCCTAGCGATGGGTGATCCGATTCGATGATCTGCACTGACCTGTTCNGCATCCTCAGCACTGGTTGATGCCCATTCTTGGAGTTTTTGTAGACCGTCAGAAGAAAAGAATTCTTCATTGTAATCATTCACAACAGAGGAAGTGTCTACGAGTCGTCCATCTTCGAGTTGGAGTCCTGGACTTTCGTTTCCTGGTTCGCCAAAGCGTATCAATTTCATTTCTTTTTATTTGTTATTCCTATTTTAATAAAGTGAACCCACCATCAATATCAAAGGCTGACCCCGTTACAAATGAGGCCTCTTCTGAGCATATGTATGTGGCTAAAGCTGCTATTTCTGAAGGTTTTGCCATTCTGCCAATTGGCTGGGTCGCTTCGAGTTGGGTAAACATTTCTTCCTCTTTTCCTGGATAGTTTTCCTTGAGGTAATTGTCAACAAAGGGGGTGTGAACTCTTGCCGGGCACAGACAATTGCAACGGATCCCTTTTTCAATAAAATCACGGGCCACGGAAAGAGTCATGGTGTAGACAGCGCCTTTGCTAGTTGAGTATGCAAAGCGGTCAGGAATACCAAGATTGGATGCGACCGAAGCCAAATTGAGTATGGAGCCGCCCCCATTTCCAACCATTAATGGGATCATTGCACGCATGCAGAGGTAAGGTCCCCTCACGTTCACGCTCATGACCCGATCAAAGTCATCGGGATCTGTGTTTGTCGCGTTGCCGATGTGTGCTATTCCCGCATTGTTTACAAGTATGTCAGGGCAAGGTCCATCATCTGCGATTTGTTTGAATACGGATTCGACCGAACCGGAATCCGAGATATCACATTGAAAGCATTTTCCGTTAATGGAATCTGCAACGTTCTTTGCCTGCTCATCATTGATGTCCAAGATAATTACCTGAGCGCCTTCCGAAGCGAANCTTCTGCTGATCGCTTCACCGATGCCGGAACCGCCACCAGTTATTACGGCAATTTTTCCTTCGAGGCGCTTTGACATGGTTACTGAATGGATAGGGAAACAATTATTGGCTCTCTCTCATTTTTTGAAAGTCGCCTTTTTCACAGCATGTGACAAACCCTTCAGTGAATGATTTTAGAGCGTTCCAGACCTTGCGGATCCGTTTTGATTCATTGTCGGCAATGGCGTTGTCCTGCGCAGCTTCGCTGATTTCTGATAATAGGGCGGAGAACTGCGAAACTATTTCATTGGTTGCGGGCATGACCTCGTAATTCTTTTCTTCTCTACTCTCAGGGTTACGAACAAAATAGCCACCGGCCTGTTCGCAGATCCATTCGATCATTTGAGGATCATTCGCAGCATGAATCAGATTAATGATACGGTCTAATGGATTCTTACTGCCGCTTCCGGATTCATCCGGAGACTGGCTCCATTTGTACAGTAAAGATGTTGAGACTCCTACCTCAGAGGCGACTGTTTTCATACCTCTCTTTTTGCAGGATTCTTTTATTATTTCGTGGGATTTCATGAATGTGGNATGAAANTTATTAATTATATAAACATTTTCGCTACTTATAAGCGAATACTTTAAAGGAATACCAGAATAACTGCCCCGCTAAGTAATAGGGCCCCGGCAAAACGTTTGGCCATAATTCTATTGCCTTGCAGCTGCGCCTCATTGTTTCCTAACGCGTTACCTAGGAACCAGACAATCAAGACCCCCCACAATGCCCTTGTGGAATAAATNATGTTCATTGGAGTCGCCTTTCCAAAAAATGCCAATGAAAGATTGAGAATCATTCCTTGTATGCCGATGGCAATTCCTCCCAACGCGGCAAATTTTAGAGAGCTTTTTGGACAGGTCCTGAGTGAGCCTGAGAAGAAAGGTATGAATAGCAACGAGCAAAGAGCGACCACTGAAACCATGACTACAATGAAAGGAATGGGGCCGAATTCCTGACTCCTGTATCCTGCCAATGTATCGCTACCACCGAAGCATGCGCAGGCAACTAGTGACCAGAAAACTGTTCGACCATTTTCTTTGAAACTTTTAATTGTGGCTCCGCCTAAAAGAAAAATGGCCGCGGCGGCCAGTATCGAACCGATCCATATCAGAGGCGGGACTTCCTCAGGTCTGATGCTATAAGAGAAAAGTGCCACGAAAATCACTTTTACCCCCATCAATGGGGCTTGGACCGATACGTCACCGGAACGGATCGCCAGAAATGTAAAAACTTGTCCGCCAAAGAAACACATTCCCGCTATTAAAGCCCATCCAATGTGCTCCCAATCTGGCGATTTGTCATTGAAAGGCAGAGCACATAAGAAGACACCAAAGAGTGCCATGTTGGAGACGAATGCTGACCTTAATATGCCGCATCCTTCATTGAGTGACCTTTTAAGAAAGAGGCTGGCAAAGGGGTAAATTATTGCACTTAATAATGGTAGGAGAAATAACATTATAATGCTGACAAATTAATTGTCAGCTATGCAATAATTATTGGCGTTCCAGAATTTCGACTTCATATCCGTCAGGGTCTGTTACGAACGCCATCTTGGCGTCATCATCCAAAAATTTTTCTCGCCANTGGTCCGGCCAAATTTCGATGCCCTTATTCTCAAGATGATCACAATATTCAATGATGTCCTCAACTCCTACACAGGTATGCATTAGATCTTCCGGAAAACTCACTTCAAATTCAGGTGAGTAACAGAGTTCCAGAAAGTGTTCGCTGGCTTCAAGTTCAAGGAAAGCGAGTTGGTTCCCGGCGGGAGATTTGTCATTCTTCTTTGTGAGCTTGAATCCCATTTTCTCATAGAAATCAATGGACTCATCAATGTTGCTTACCCTTATGCGGGTGTGTAGAAATTTAATGGGCATGTTGTATTAAGTGGAGTGTTGATAAGGTTTCTGATTATGNCTCTAAGATTCGTGATTGCGTATGGAAACTNATTATTGTTACCAGTTCCTGGGATCAGTGTTTGTTATTTCGGATTTTGGCCCTTCCCCGTTCTTGTCCGATGCACTGATGCAGTATTCATAAATNACAATGCCGTTCATATCGAAATTGGCTCCTGATTTGTAACCCGGATTTGAGAATTTNGCAGNGGCTNATTTTGCATTTTTGTCTACGAATCCCTGAGAGCGGCCCGAGTAGATAGCTGTCCAATTTTGTTTTCCCTTTTCTCGCCGATAGACCTTGTATTCATTTGNGCCTATTTGATTTTCCCATTTCAAACGGACTGAACCTTTGAGTGGGGTAACATCGGGCCGGGCCGGGGCACGGGGAGGTTTATCAGATAAGTTCAGTTCTACAGGTTCAGACTTGATTGTACGGGCATTAGTTGAAAGTGCTGATGCGCGCAAAAGATAGTTACCATTTTTCAGNGGCAGGATCACCTGTTTTAATCCAGTAGATTTACTGACACTGCTCCATACCTTGCCGCCATCCTTGCTGCTTTCGATTGAGTATTTAGTCACACCGGGAGTGCCGCGGATTTGCACATTGATTCCTGATTTTAAATTTTCTACTTTCAAAATGAGTGGAGGCCTCNGAGGCGCTTTTTCTTTAGTAANTTTCCAGGAGCCTGTTCCTGGAGGCAGAGTCGCTTCGACTCCGAGCCCATTGTAACGAGTTAGGACCGGACGACCNTTCACTTGAATTTTCCATTCCCTCTTCACTAATGGAGGCTGAACACTGAGCGAGAATCTTTGCTGGCCAGGGCCCCAGGGGCTCATCCCCACAATGGTGATTGGTTTGCTCAGGCCGCGATCCCTTATTGTGGGGGTTCCTATGATGCGTCCCTCTATCTTTGCCCACTTAGGAACATTGTTGAATGTGAAACGTACAAAGGGCCCGCCTCCAGTATATTCTATGGCATATTCAAATTCCTGACCCACCCGTATCATTTTTTGCGGTTCTGATGTGATAGCGAGAGGCGATCGCATTAGTCCCACCATAGTAAATCCATGGATCTGTTTCTGAGTAATTGGGAAATTGTAGATTCTTAGATTATCAATGGCCCCTTNAAGNCCGTTAGTCGTATTNATTTTTCCGTTCTTGTCCTTGCCTGTAATTTGGCCGCCTAACTTTAANGGCGCATTCAGAAGTTGATCGTTAACTTTTCTGTTAATGACTTGAGTGCCTGCAATTTTAGAGTCGATAAAAAGTGTGTGTGTGTTTGCTAATTGATTGCTGATTCCTTCATCGAATTCTTCTTCTGTTACCCAGGCGATATGATGCCACTGATCATCATTGACTGGCTCCTTGCTCTCTATCTCGAATGCATTATCACCATAATATTTGACGCTGACTTTACCTTCTCGAGTGATTTGGATTGTGCGTGAATGATTTGTGAACTCTNCATTCTCTTTTTTTGTTTTGTTCAATACCAACCCATGTTCTTTNGTTTTCACCCATAGAGAAATACTATTACTGCCATTAATATCNTCTTCGAATAGAGTGTTAATTTGACTTTCTTTTTCGAGCNAGATTGCNGTTCCGTTGCCGAATCCGATACCTTTTATCCATGAAGGTTNGTTCTTGTTGCCGGTCAGTTTTGCTTTTAGCTCAGGATTCTTTATGTTGGTAAATTGAGTGCCCTTTCCCTCATCAAATTTCCAGAACGCTAAGAGCCTGTTATTTGATTTTNGTTTTACTGTGAAAGGTTTTCCGAAATTGATTCTTAATGTGGCTCCGTNAGGAGCACTGTATTTTCCTGAGCTTTGAAAAATTACCGGATCTCTAGTACTTTTCTGTTTGGGGATTTTATATTTTGCGGATGCCGAAGCGAGAGTTCCTTCAATATCAAGTGTCATGTGCTCCGAGGCGATCCTGTGTCTTTTGTTTTGATGACCTCCAATTACCGTTAATTCTATATTGTTGTTGTCTATTTCCCTTATAAGAGCGGTCATNGCATCGACTGACCATTTTTTTCCAATCAGTATTTTATTTTGTCCATTCTGTCCGGCGAAGATACGGTCAATTCCATTATTTGTTTGAATGAAGGCAGCGTTCAATTCAGGGCCAGGAGAAACCTGAAGGCNCGGTCTGGGTTCTTTACCATGCACTTTAATGTTTGATTCTGTTCCAATGATTCCTATGCCACTCACTGCTGTCGCATCTCCTTCCAGTGACATTTCATTTTCCTTCTCATTTATAGTTTTTAAGATCTGGTGATAATCTGTTCCGACGAAAATTGGTGGCATAGTGTCCGAATCTTTCCACATCCATTTAGCAGTTCCGTTCCCCACATGATCAATGATTGCCAGATATTGATCCTTTATGTGTAATGCNCTTCGCTCACGGTGNCCNNTGGTCTGATAGGGATAAGTCACACTACCATATTTTATGTCTCCAAGATCAGCGTAAGCAGNTGAAACAGATTCTTTGTTTATTGGGTTNTTGGTTAATATAGNNCCTTTAGCGAGCGCCTCTTTGCCTGAGGGATATAACAATTCACCGTCCGGATTTAGAATNATTTGCCTTCCCTGTCTTTTTCCAATCGCCACGCTTCCAGTGCTGAGTTTTCCTAATGACTCCTCGATGATTATTTTATCAGGTATATTTCCTTTTCTGAGACTGGAAACATATTGAATTAGAGTCTTTATCTTGGAGGATTCGATTGAATAAATTCCTGATTTTCTTCGCAGTTCTTTGAGTGCTTTTTCAGACTGATCAAACCATTCGNTACTCATGGGATGGTCTGGAAGCTGATAGGCTGTTTCGGCAATTTGGATGCAGTCCGTTTGAGTTAATGAAGAAAATGGGGTCGCTGATTTACTGTAAGCACTAAGGAGAAGTTCATGGGCGTTTCCATTGAATCGCTTAGTGAGAAATGTATTCTCTACTGGTCNGGCATTGCCGCCATATTCGAGTACCCAGTCCTTGATTTCATTTAGCCCATTATTAATTGGTGAATGATTAAGATAATCCTTAAATTCTTTTAAGAATGACTGCGATAATTTAGAATCAATTTTTTGGAACGTTTCCGATATTTCAATTCTGGGCAAGTNACGTATGCACTTTAGAGTTACAGTGTACTTGCCGCCGCCTTTAAAGTTGTANGTGAGCTGATGTATTAAGAATAACGGACCAGTTTCTATTCTGTTACTATTTAATGATGTCAGCTCCATATCTGATTCCAATGCGAGGCCTGATTCTTTCCAGGAATCCCCAGATTTTACTCCNAGGACNGGGACCGGAACTNGTCCCTTTGATTTTGGTTTTTCGATTGTTGCCGGGACTTTGATTTTCAATGAATTGGTATTGATAACAATAAATTGTTCGTCTTTTTCATCAGTGAGGGGCACAATGCTAAATCCATGCTTACCTTCACTCAGGACAAAGGCGCGGTCAGTATTTGCTGGAAAATCTGCCATGAAATTCAGTCTGGCGAAGGCCAAGGTCCCGTCATTTCTTTGCCTCTTTTCAGATAGCTGAAACATTAATTCTTTTCCGTCAGTACCGGTCAGTTTCAAATTTTCAGCTTTGATTCCTGAAGCGGAAAATTCGACAGGATAACTGATGAGACTCATNGGCCATTNNCGTCCCGGCAAAGTTGGGAATTTAACTTTGAGTTCGCCGCTCTTAGAGAATTCTTTCAGGTAAGGGTTCTTTGGCTGAGACGTTTCAGCACATGCAAAAATCGCACTCAGAGATAATACGAGTGGGATATACAAGTGTTCCTTATTAAAATTTTTCAGCATTGAGGTTTTATTAATAAAAATGGCCGAGTCTTTTATATTTTCCTATTATAAGCCTATTTTCGGCTAAGTAACAGTGCTGTTATTTAGCTTTATNCGTACAGGATGACTTGAACCGCANCATTTAAAAGGATAGAATATTAATATGTTAAGCTTTAGAGGAGGTCCTGCCAAAAATTGCGATGGTCTTTCCCGACGTAGCTTTCTTAGAGCTGGGTCCCTAGGCATTGGAGGCCTGAGCCTTCCTGATCTCATTCGTGCGGAATCGGTTTCAGGTCAGGGCTCTTCTTCAAAGTCAATAATCCATATTCATCTTGATGGAGGCCCGCCACAGATGGACATGATTGATCCTAAGCCCGATTCTCCTGTCGAATACAGAGGAGACATTAAATCGATTCCTTCGGAAATTCCCGGCATCCATCTTTCTGAGTTAATGCCGAACCTTGCAAAAAATGCGAAAAAATTCGCATTCCTCCGTTCATTGGTAGGAGCTGACGGGCAACATAATGCATATCAATGCCAGTCAGGCTACAAAGCCTCTGAAAAGGGCCCTGCTGGAGGGTGGCCTGCAATGGGTTGTGTCATCAATAAACTTTTAGGATCACCAAGCGCGCCTGCGCCGACATTTGTTGATCTTATGCAGGGAAGGGGTCAGGTAAGGAACAGTGTCAGGCCCGGTTTTCTGGGACCCTCGGCAAATCCTTTCAGGCCTGACATTTCTTCGATGTTTAAACGGGAACTTGAAGATGCTATGAAAACTGAACTGGCCAAACTTCGTAAGGGGCATTCTGTTGATTTGAATTTGAACGAGGACCTGAACGTTGGCCGGCTAGATGATCGATTAGGGCTCTTACAGGGCTTGGACAGAACACGTAGAGAAATTGATGCTATTGGATCGATGGAGGCTTTGGATACTTTTACGCAACAGGCCTATGGCATTCTGACTTCAGGTAAGATTGCCGAGGCCATGGATCTTTCCAAGGAAGATCCTAAAGTTATTTCAAGGTACGTGCCTGTCATGAAAGAGAAGGAATTGGCATTTTTCACGAGTGAGGGGCCGCAAGCGGCAAAGAAATTACTCTTGGNTAGACGCCTCATAGAGGCTGGTGTTCGGGTAGTGAATGTTTCCATAAGTGATTTTGACACCCACTCTAAGAATTTTGTCAGAATGAAACAGCTAGTTCCGATCGTTGACCATGCGATTTCAACTCTTATCGAAGACTTGGACGAGAGGGGAATGCTTGATGATGTGACTGTATTNGCATGGGGCGAATTTGGAAGAACTCCAAAAGTCAATGCCAATGCCGGACGAGATCATTGGCCGAAAGTTGCGATGGGAATATTAGCGGGTGGGGGGATGAATGTTGGACAGGTAATAGGTGCTACAGATCGGTACGCGGCTGAAGCGGTTCAAAGGCCAGTCCATTATAAAGACGTGATTGCCACTTTATATCATAATCTTGGAATAGATCCTCAACAGACGACAGTTGAAGATTCTTCAGGAAGGCCTCACTATTTGCTAAAAGATTGCAGGNCCATCAAAGAGCTTATTGCTTGATAGGTCATTAATTTTGACTATCAATTTGATAGCACTTTACCCGGTTAAGTTAGATGAGGAAAATTATCCTAATAAATTGTCTTTGGGCAGCGGTCGCTGTGGGCACTTTTTTTCTTGGCAAGAAAGATCANGGTTTTGATTCTTTACAGAATAGCGGAGCNGTTAATGATTCACGAAACCTGACTAACAATGAAGCGGTCAAGAGGGGATTGGTTCGTTCAGGCACAATAGAAAGGGTTCAGAAAAGTAAGAAATCCTTANCCGGATCCCTTGTCATTGATCGCGGAGTTGGCAGTAAACTGAAGAGTGCTCTTGCAGATTCCAANCCCGTAAGAAGGAACGCCACAATCTCTCAAATGTTATTAGATTTAACGCCTNGTGATGTGGANGAAATGTTAGCGGCCTTTGAAAGTTCTCCTGGTGGAAGAGAAAACGACAGATTGTTTAATGATTTTCTGTACGCCTGGGCCAGCGTTTCCGGAGAAGATGCAGTGCAGTATGCAATCGATCCTGATTCACCTAAAAAAAGCCGAGGCGCATACCACGCCATGACCGCCATAGCAGGCTGGGCCGCATCTGATCCTAATTCCGCGATGCTTTTCGTTGAACAGGTTGAAAATTCCGATACTCGGCAATGGATGCATTACGGAGTCACTAAAGAAATGATTCGCAATGATCTGGACGGCGCAATTGCTTACTCTGAAAGAAATGTGAAAGGTAGGGCTCGCGGGGAGCAGATGAATCGTATCGCTGATGCCCTCATGGATCAGAGAGGAGAACAGGGGCTCATTGATTGGATCAATGGTATCAACCATGCCGAAAAAGAAAACGAAATGTTATCTTATAAGAAGCATGCTGTTAGAGAGTCCTTGGCAAAGATTGCTAGGAATGATCCGGGCAAGGNAGTCCAATTCATTACGGACAATGCTACCGAGCCTTTCATCGACTCTGAGAGTCTGGAGAGAACTTCCCGCTATATCAGTGATACATCAATTGCAGATGAGGTCCAATGGCTAGCAGATCTGCCGGGAGNAATAGAGGGGAGGCGCCATGCATTGGGAGAACGTTTTGAAGAATTCATCAAAGAAGATTTTGAAGGGGCCGGAGAGTGGCTTTCGAATCAACCGCTCGGACCAGCTTATGACGAAGCAATACAAGACTATGCTTCTTCAGCTGCCAAGGACAATCCAGAAGCGGCACTTGCCTGGGTTGACCGTATAAGCGACGAGAGAATTCGTAATGATACTTTGGATAGACTCCAACGGAAGGCCACAAAGGAGAAGAAATAATAGTAATTGTTTCTTAAGATTGGTTAATTAGCTCTGATATGCTCTTACGATATTTTAGCCTTATATAGCCGAACAGGATAAGTGCACCTGCAGAAAAGTAATAAGGCCACCATTCTAAGCTGTACTGGAAAGCTGAAAGTTGGGGATCAGGTTCATCATTAAACTTATTACTCAAATAAATTCGGGCAGTCAGGACACCNAAGACTTGAGTGAGTATNCCNAATGCAAGATTCATGCTNAGTCCCTTAAAGCTGAGCACTGTGGCTCTTTGGGCTGACGGAGTCACTTTGTTCAGATAATGAGATAGGAAATATTGCAGGAACCGCATTGCGGAAAACATTGGCAACAATAGGATCACTCCCCAACCAGGTACCGCTAATGAAAGGGCAATGCATCCGAGAAAAGTTAAAATGGTAACGACACCAAAGTTGATTCCGGGGCTCAGTTTAGTTGCCATTTTTTCACAGATAATTGCCACNCCTATACCTATTATTGAGGCGATGGCTCCGACCAGTCCCCAGCACCATTCAGGAATGAGCAGGATCCTGTAGATATTTGAAAGGATGGTATAGAAGACCCTGATGATGCTGTCATAAAATAAGCCTATAAGAATCAGGCAAGATGCAGCTGGTGATTTTAGAATCCATTTTCCTGCCCTCAGTGTCCCCGCGAAACTTTCTTTAATGGCAAGTATTTTTCCGCTCGTTGAGACTTTATGATNCTCTTCAAATTTACAGGATATAAATAATACTATTAAGGCCGATACAAAATTTAAATAGAGTGGAAATTTAACTGTTTGTTCCTTGGTGAACTCCGTTTCAAAGTTAAATGCTGATGCGATAGAATTAATAAAGTCTGTGGAGTAAACGAGAGCTCCAATGATTGAGCTGATCACAAACCCAAGGGACATCATTATCATGACTCGCTTCATTGTTTTTTTCCATACAGATTCACGGTNCTGAATTGGGATACTGTCATATGCCAGGGCTTCATCGGCACCGCTAGCTGCCGCTTCAGCGGCTCCGCTGAGAATTCTGTTGATGACGAACATCCAGAAAACGATGGATGAACCTACGGGAGTGAAGATAAGAACGCTGATTTCCCCAACCATTAAAATAGCAGAAAGGATAACGAGTCTTTTCCTTCCGATATGNTCCGCGAGAGCACCTGAGGGGACTTCGAGTAATATTATCGCAACGGCCCAAATCAGATTGAGTGTGGCAAATTCGGAAATGGTCAGCCCAAAGTCCAGAAACATCACCAGATAAATGGGATAATAGAATCGACAGTTGAAAAAGACCCGGAAAAGAGCAAAGAGCTTGGTATTTTTATTTGAGTTGTCCATTTCCAGAAAATTCAATGTTCTGCCTGAGAATTAGTGGCTCCAAGATAAAAAATAATTAAAAATAAAAGAATGAGTTGAATTTGTTCATGNGAACAGTATAGTGTTCACATGAACAAATNATTTAATGGATATAGATTTCCTCCCCAAAATACCCCTTTAATTAAAAGATTAAGCTTAGAAATATGGGATTTTCTGGGTCGTAGATTGCATTCACGACTGGGGCCGCCTTTGCCGGTGAGGGTAGAGCAACAGGAGTTTCGATTCTAACTTTTTTCTGNGAGGAGGGATTCTTAAAGTTTTAAGTGAATTTAACTGGAATTTTAGGCAGGCAGGAACAAATTAGCTNACCCCTTACGATAACACAGATTATCGAAATTTGAGCGTTACATTTACGGTCAAATTCGTCTATGTTGTCGTTCTTCGACCTCATGCCTCTATTCATATCTTACCCCAAAAATTCTCCAACTATTCTGGGAGGGTCGATTTCTCATGCCATTAAGGCAACATGGATAACTATAATCTTCTTTTTGTNAGCTCTTAATGGCNTGGTAACGGTGTTAGCTGATGATCAAAAGAAAGAGCCGANCCTAGCGGATAGGGTCGAGGGTGAAATTGCGAGGAGGCAGGCTCAAATGATTGAGGCTGAAAAAATGATTGCTGAGGGGGATGAGCTACTGATTGAAGAAAATTACAAGGAAGCATTATCAAAGTTTGCTCAGGCATACAACGGAATGAATCCTTCCCCGTCATCTGATTCTGTTCGGAACCGGGCACGGCAAAAGTATGTGACNGCATCAGTGCTTCGAGCAAAAGAATTGATTGATGAAGCTGAGTTTGTTGCTGCTGAAGAATTATTGGATCAGGTTCTACAGCCGAGCGTGGCTCCCAAATTTGGCCCTGCTCTCATTTTAAAGAAAAGATTACAGGACCCGGAGTGGTACAATCAGGCACGGACGCCTGAACATATTGCAAATGTGAAGAGNGTAACNCGGTTACTTAAGTTGGCTTCAGGGGCAACTCAGCTGGGGGATTTGGACAAGGCATCAAAATATTATGCTGATGTTTTAAGGATTGATAAGACAAATGCCGCGGCGAGGAGAGGGATGGCCGAGGTTGAACAGCTAATCGTCAATTACCATAAGTCATCCAGAGATCAGACACGTGAAAAACTTTTGGGTGAAATAGATGAGGCCTGGGAAACTAGAGTNGACCTTTCATCTGCTTTCGGAATTGTGGGCGGTAACGCNTCAGAGCTTCAGGCGGACCAATCCATCGAGAGGAAATTGTCAGACATAATCATCGATTCTATTAATTTTGAGGATGAGACGCTAGAGGACGTGGTTGAGTATTTGACCATTAAATCAAAACAGATTGATCCTTTGGGTGGTGGAATTAATTTTGTCCTNAAATTGGATCCGTCGGATCTGGTGGCATTGAATGCAAGAGTCAACCTGACACTGAGAAACATTCCGATTGGCGAGGTTCTAAATCAGATTACAAATGATACGGGTACCAAGTATAAGCTGGACACATATGCGGTTCAGATAGTTTCTAGGGCATCATCGAACAATCAACTCGTCACTAAGACCTTCAGGGTTCCTCCGGATTTTCTGAGCACAGCCTCAATTGGAGATGAGGGGGGTGAAATTGATGACCCATTTTCAGGGGGAGGAAATGATCAGGGCGGTCTGAAGCTTAAAAGATTGGGGGCCAAAGAATTTTTAATGAAACAGGGAATCACTTTCCCCGAAGGCGCCAGCGCAATCTTTGTGCCTGGGTCAAGTTCATTAGTCGCCAGAAACACGGTTTCGAACATGGAGCTTATTGAGACTTTCATAGACAGTTCATTCAAGGACGTTCCGAAGCAGGTCGAAGTTCATGTCACGATGGTGGACATCAGTCAAAAAGAGCTCAACGAGTTGGGTTTTGACTGGTTATTGGGNCAGTTTGATATCCCGGGTTCTTCGCAGCGAATTTTTGCGGGNGGAGGTACTACGGGCAACGCAGCGACTACCGGNAGTGAGGCNTCGANTTTTTCAGAATATTCATTCATCCCACCTTGGACNGATGTTCCTTTNGGTGATAATCCGGTCACGAGTGGATTGCGCACGGGCGGGCANTGGCGTGAAGGTGATTCCTTAAATAATATATTACTAGGNGGAGGTGCCGATGTTGTGGCTGCGCCACCGACATTGAAGAGTCCGGCAATTTTTGGAGTCGGTGGGGCTTTCAGTGATCCTCAGTTTCAGACCGTANTTCGCGGATTGGCACAGGCAAAGGGAGCAGACATGATTACTCGGCCCAGTATTGTGACTAGGTCAGGTCAGAGGGCATCAATAGATATTACTAGAGACTTTCCCTATCCGACTGAGTATGATCCGCCGGAAATTCCACAGGACGGTGNNGCATTTGGCGGATTTGGTGTGGGTGGTGATGGAGCTCCACCTAGCTTCCCGGTGACACCGGCTCATCCCACAAGTTTTGAAGTGCGAAATGTGGGAACACAATTGGAGGTGGAACCGATCGTTGGTGCGGACAACTATACAATNGAATTGAACCTTGCTCCTGAATTTAACCAGTTCGAAGGATTCATTAATTACGGAACACCGATATTAACGACAGGAACTAATTTGTTAGGAGAATTTGAATCTATTCCACTATCAGATAACCGGATACTTCAGCCGGTATTTAGAACCTTAAGAGAAAATACCAGTGTAGTTGTGTGGGACGGGGCGACTGTTGTTTTTGGAGGATTAATTGAGGATCGAGTTTCAACTGTTCAGGATAAAGTTCCAATTCTAGGTGATATTCCTTTNCTTGGAAGACTTTTCAAATCGAAAGGCAATGACCGGCTCAAGNGAGCNGTTCTTTTCTTTGTGAAGGTAAANATCATCGATCCTTCAGGTAAGAGGATTAATAGTAATTAGTTAGTGTTTTAGACAATCTTTTATATATTAATTGATTGAAAAGCATTGAAAGTGAATCCTCAAGAGCTCATGTTCCTGATCAATTTCAGTGCAATAATGATTCTGATTGAGTTGTAATAAAATGCAGTCAAACGAAGAGAACATAGAAGAGTCAGGGGAAAATTCTTTTAAACATGCCAATGTTAGAAAAAGAAGAACCAGGACTGATGATTCTGGATCCAGTCAACCTGTACGATTTGAATATGTGGTAGGTGAGGATGGAAAACAGAAAATGGTGGAAGTGCGGCGGCGGCGGAGAAGGAGAAGTCATCAACCCAAAAAGGCCAAAGAGAAACGGCAAAAAATTGTTAAAATAACACTGATCTTTGGAAGCATTCCGTTAATGCTCCTGCTTGCTGGTCTCTATTTTTTCATGCTGACATGGATCAGTGGGCAAGGTTTCAGAAAAAGCGTCAGTTCAAAGGCAAGTGAAATATTAGGAACAGATATTGAATTCGGAGCATTCAAGTTGGATGGGCTGAATTTGAATGCCAGAAACCTAGTGCTGAAGTCCGAGCTCGATGATTCGTTGTTGAGGGATTTCGAAATTAAATTGTTAAAGACAAGAATCAATCCCAGGAGTTTCATTTCAAATGATTGGTACATGGGAAACGTTCAGGCACAGTCAGGTGAACTTTTCTTCGGGGCTGCCGATAATAATTCCGTTAATAATATCCCGATTCATATGAACGGTTCACATTTGGCAAGGGCCGGATTCGGGCTACAGAGTGATCCTCAATCATTTAATTTTGAAAGACTGCGTATTTCGGATTCTATCCTCTATTGGAAAAAAAATGACGGACAGAATTTATCTTTCATAAAGAATTCGAAATTAGCCGCGGAAGACTTTTCCAATTCATCGGGCCTGATAAGTTTCAGAGGAGGTGAGCTTGAGATTCCCAGTTGGCCGTCACTCAAAATCGATGCAATTGCCGGAGAAGTGCGTTCTGGAAAATATTATATTAAGGGTTCGAAATTTTCCCATTCGATAAGGGGTTCGGTTAACTTGAATGGTTATGTCTCAATTAAAAATGATGGGCAGTATCAAATCTCATCAGATTTCAACAACATCGATGTATCGAAAATTGTGCATCCTTATTGGGAGGAAAAATTGATTGGTCAAATTACCGGGGGTCTGGATATTTCTGGATCTCTTTCAATGAATCAATCCATGAATGCGGAGGGGAGCTTCGAAGGGGCTGGAATGGAAATCAGACAAGAGCCTATCCTTGTGAGTATCGCCAAAGAATTGAATGAGGTTTCTTTTAGGCAATTGAGGTTCGAGTCATTGAATGCAAGTTTTAGGAAGTCCAGCGAAGGATTTGAGATCTTTGATATTGAGGGGGAATCCTTACCATTAATGCGCCTCAATGGAGGCAATGTTAAAGTTTTAGCTGATGGCCAGCTCAAGGGGCTATTGAAGGTAGGTGTTTCAGCAGCAATTTTCAAAGGAGTCGGTACCGTGAAGCCTCCTTACTTTGCAAAAAATGAAGATGATCATTTTTGGGCTGATTTAATAATCTCCGGATCCATTGACAGGCCCAGAGCAGAATTTGTCTCAGTTGGAAATGAACCTGGGCCATCATCTAGTGAAAAAGAGAAAA
Source organism: Verrucomicrobiales bacterium (assembly GCA_002708885.1). Lineage (GTDB taxonomy): Bacteria > Verrucomicrobiota > Verrucomicrobiia > Verrucomicrobiales > DEV007 > EC70. The sequence continues at coordinate 49,026 of PAPL01000059.1, forward strand.
GTTCAGAGACATTAAAAAATACCGGTTTAGAGCCGGGCTCTGACGGGCGTGCTCGAGCCCTTGAGGATAATTTTAACAGGCTCATAGAGTCGAAGCCTTAGTACTTTGATCCTTCATTGCCTGATCTTGAGCCTCGAAAGCATCAGAAATCATGTTGCAACCTGTTGGAATGCAGGGATCTACACTTCAGTGTTGAGATTTATCTTTTTCATGAGGTAACAAATGATTAGCCTCTATAGCTTTTAGGGGTAATTACCTGTAATAATCCATGTTAAATAGTCTCAGACTTCTTATAGCATCTATTTGTTTTGCCGGAGCCTTTAAGCCGGTACTGCTGTTTGCCGTATCTTCACCAGAAATTGAAGTTCCCCGCTTAGAGAATGGCACAAAAATAGATGGGATTCTGGATGAAGAGCAATGGGACATGGCCGCATCTATTTCTGACTTCACTCAGGTCGAACCGGTCAGTATGGGTGAGCCGAGTCAGCGGACTGAACTTAGGGTCTTCTCAACTTCTAAAGCTCTTTATTTAGGAATCCTTTGCTTTGACTCAGAGCCTGACAAGATTCTCGCAAAGGAAAGACGAAGGGACAACCCGGGCCGAGGCGATGATCGTATCCGGTTCGTTTTTGATACATTTGGCAGAGGCATTGACGGTTATTACTTTGGAGTGGCTGGAGGCGGAGGAAAGGCTGACGGGGTAGTCAGGAGCGGGGGACGGCCTGATCTGACATGGGATACTATATGGGACTGTGATACGAGTAAGGATTCGGAAGGGTGGTACGCTGAGATTGAGATCCCATTCAGGAGTCTAGCATTTGATAAGTCAAAGACTGTCTGGAATTTTAATGTTGAAAGAGAGATTAGAAGAGACCATGAAAAAGTTCGCTGGGCATCACCGACACGTCTCCGGTCAATGTGGACCCTTCAAGGCCTTGGTAAGTTAAAGGGGTTGGAGAATTTAGACACTGGCATTGGACTTGATTTTAAACCGACTTTGCTTGGCAGGTACCGTTCAACGGATGAGTCTGGTTCAGACTTTGATTTTGAGCCCTCATT
>PAPL01000060.1 GCA_002708885.1 Verrucomicrobiales bacterium
CTTGTCAATCCATGCAATCAACGATCGCTTTAATTTATGTAGGAATCGGCGGATTCTTTGGGTCAATTTGCCGGTGGAGTTTGGGCTCTATGCTGAAAAAATCCTTAAGTGACCCTATTTTTCCTTACCCGACATTACTCATTAACCTGGCAGGATGCCTCGCGATTGGTATAGCTTATTCGATTTGGGAAAACAATAATACTGCAAAATTGATTATAATTATTGGTTTCCTCGGGGGGTTCACCACTTTTTCAACATTCGGATTAGAATTGCTAACTCTAATACGCGCAGGATCTTTAGGCATGGCAACCCTCTATGTAACCCTAAGCAGCTGCCTAGGTATATTTCTAGTATGGCTTGGCATGACCATTGCCAGACTAAATTGACGCTACCACTCGAAAGAGCTAATCCTCATAAATTCTTAATCCTGTGCCGCTGCATTCTTGCAGATATCTGCAAAACTTTCAGGATCAAGACTAGCTCCGCCGACCAATGCCCCATCAACGTCCTCCTGGCCCATAAGCTCTTTTGTATTGTCAGGCTTCACACTTCCACCGTACTGAATCCTAATTTGATCAGCCACATCATCACCAAAAAGCTCCCTAATTACCGACCGCGTAAATGCATGAGCTTCTTGAGCCTGTTCTGGCGTTGCCGTGCGGCCCGTTCCAATAGCCCAAACTGGCTCATAAGCTATTACTGTTTGAAGCATATTCTCAGGGTCGAGATCTTTAAGCCCATCTTCAAGTTGTCTCCTAAGAACAGATTCAATCTCACCGCCGTCACGTTCTTCTAATGTTTCACCAATACAAAAAATCGGATTAACACCGGATGCATGCAAAGATTTAGCCTTAGCATTAATCAACGCATCATCCTCTCCAAAAATCGCACGACGTTCACTGTGTCCAATGATGACATAATCTACGCCTATATCTTTCAGCATACCGATACTGATTTCGCCTGTAAAAGCGCCACTCTCTTCAAAATGACAGTTTTGCGCTGCGAGTGCAGTCGTTGCACTATTGATTAATAATTCCTTCGATGCTGGCAGAGCAATGAAAGCCGGAGCAATTGCAATATCAACGAGGCTAGATCCTCCAATTATGTTTTCGAATTTCTCAATGAATTCCACAGCCTCAGTTGCTGTTTTATTCATTTTCCAGTTCGCTGCAATGATTGGTTTACGATTCATAAGTATAATTAATTAAGTCTATTTTTATTAATATAAAAGATTTCACACATCATCAAGAGCATCAACTCCTGGCAACACTTTTCCTTCCAATAATTCAAGAGAAGCTCCTCCACCAGTTGATATAAATGTGACTTGATCAGCGAATCCAAACTGCTTGACCGCAGTCACTGAATCACCTCCACCAATGATACTGATTGCTCCGCTAGAAGCTACTGCCTCTGCNACAGACTTGGTTCCTCTNGAAAAAGCATCTATCTCAAAGACTCCCATTGGNCCGTTCCATACNATCGTCCCCGCACCTTTTATAATTTCACAGAAATCCTGGATTGCTTGCTGTCCAATGTCTAACCCTTCCCAACCATCGCGTATTGNACCTCCATTNTCATATGGCTCTATGTTCCTCACATTAGCCTCATTAGAAAAGTCATCAGCCTCAAGACTGTCTGCGGGAAGTATCAGTTTAACGCCTTTTCNGTCAGCTTCCTCCAACAGGTCCTTNGCNATGGGAATATCCTCATTAACCGCATAACTCTCACCTATTGAATGGCCTTGCGCCTTTCTGAAAGAATACTGCATCGCTCCTCCGATCAATATGGTGTCTGCCTTATCAAGTAATGCCCTAATNACCCCTATCTTATCAGAAACTTTTTTCCCTCCTAAAATCACAACGAATGGACGTGCGGGATCCTTTAATTCTTCTTGAAGGTATTTAAGCTCCCTTTCTAATAAAAAACCCATAGCGCATTCATCAACGTGACTTGCAACACCGGCAGTCGAAGCATGGGCCCTATGAGCTGTACCAAATGCGTCGTTAACATAGATATCAGTCAACTCTGCNAATTGCCTTGAAAAGTTTTCATCATTCTCAGTTTCCTCTTTGTAAAACCGTACATTTTCCAAAAGCAACACTTGGCCCGTTGCCAATTTATCAACCTCAATTTTGACGTTGTCGCCTATGCAATCTTCAATGAACGAAACATTCCTGCCAATCAATTCACCGAGCCTAACGGCAACAACTTTTAAAGAAAATTCTGGATTNCTAGNCCCGCCTGGCCTCCCTAAATGGGAACAAAGTATTATCTTAGCTTCATTCTCTAGCAAATGCTGAATGGTAGGAACTGCTCCAACGATTCGCGTATCATCTGTTATATTACCTTCTCCATCTAGTGGAACATTAAAATCACANCTGACAAGAACTTTGCGTCCACTTAATNAAACATCTGTGATAGTCTTCTTGGGCATTGTNTACAAANGTTCGCTAGAGACTAAAGGCACCCCGAGGGGTGCCTTTNGCGATGAAAAAATTCTAATTACTATATGAACTATGCACCAATAAGAAGATTCATTGCCTCAATGGCTCGATTGCTGTATCCCCACTCATTGTCATACCACCCAACGACCTTAACAAGATCACCTTCCATTTCGAGGGTCACATCAGCATCAAGTATGCAGGAGTGTGGATTGCCGACTATGTCCATCAGCACTGGCTCTTCCTCAGAGTATTCCAATATCCCTTTAAGTTCCCCCTCAGCTGCCTCCTTAAACTTGGCATTAATCTCATCTACTGTGGTTTTGTTTGTCAACTGAGCAGTAAAATCAGTGACCGAACCTGTGGGCGTTGGAACCCTGAATGCACCTCCATTAAGTTTTCCTTTCATTTCAGGTATGACTTCCCCAATTGCCCTTGCCGCACCAGTACTAGAAGGAATAATATTTACCGCAGCTGACCTTGCACGACGAAAATCACTATGAGGGGAATCTAACAATCTCTGATCTCCAGTGTAACTGTGAATCGTGCTCATCACTCCACGCTCAACACCGAACGNATCATTAAGNACTTTGACCATAGGAGCCAAACAGTTCGTTGTGCAGCTAGCATTCGATACAACATTATGCTCTTCAGGATTGTACTGATCTGAATTAATCCCCATGCACATAGTTAAATCAACATCCTTACCNGGCGCNGAAATCAAGACCTTCTTTGCTCCACCGTTAGTGATNTGAAGCTCGGCCTTTTCTCTGGCCGTNAAAAAACCAGTAGATTCAAGNACCACATCGACTCCGTGATCTCCCCANGGCAGTTTAGCGGGATCACGCTCCTCATAGACTCTAATTGAGTGCCCATCAACTGTTATGCTTTCTTCATCATAACTGATTTCAGCATTAAGTTTACCGCAAGTTGAATCCCATTTGAGAAGATGCGCCAAGGTCTTGTTATCAGTTAAATCATTTACTGCTANAACATTCTTCCTTTGTTCAGGAGTCATAGCTCTAAAGACATTTCGGCCAATTCGGCCAAATCCGTTAATTCCAAAAGTGGGCATATTTTTTATTGTTTTTCGGTTTTGTTATTATAAGGCGGGATACTAAAGCAAGGTGTCTAGCTAACGTCAACAGCCTTACCGGATCAGATTGAATAAACTTATAAATNTATAATAATCAATTAGTTATATTTGGGTAAAAGAAAAATATTANCGATATTTAAGGANCCGTNTCCGAAGAAGNTGCTCTGGGAACGATTTTAACAGAGACTGAATTACCTTCACTTAGAANNCTTTTGGCTAAAGTATTCACATCGCCAACTTTGATAGACTTGTAATCCTTTATCATTGTTTTAGCCCAATCAAGCTTTTGTGGGAATTCTTGAGAACTTAGAGAAACTGTCCTCAACCAATACGCATTCTGCCGAACCTGTTGATCAATGCTGTTAAGCAAGGGCTTAATGGCCCTTTCCAGTTCATCTTCAGTGANTCCTTTAGACGCCAATGCAGTGCCAATCCCTTCGACCACATTGGCAATCTTCTCNGCCTGAGGCGGATCAACTGTTATTACTGACATTAAATAGCCATATCCTTTGTAGGTGTCGCTGGGTATNTGCCGAGCATATGGACTATAGGCTTCTCCTAACTCTTCCCTTACCTTACTCCGAAGTTTGTCTGCGAAAATAGCGCCAAGAACACTTAACCTCCTTGTAGCGCTAATATCCCATATGTCTTGAGTTGGCCAATATACCCCGACCATTCCTTTAGGAATCTCCGACTCAAAAACAAACTCTTTGGACTGACCTTTTTGCGGAAAATTAATTTTCCTTTCACCAGTGAATTCCTTTTTATTGATCCTTCTCATTGGAAGAGACCCTAAGGTTTTTGAAACCGTATCAATCACTGNTTGCTCTTCAAAGTCTCCAACTATNCCTATTTCCATATATGCGTTTTCNAGTGTATCCGAAAGCCAGTCTTCGACCTCTTTGATAGTTCTTTTCGTGATTTCTGATCGTGAGGGGAATCCAGAACGGAAGTCACCGGATTTGAGAAATCTATCGACTCGATCCTGAAGTACTCCCATTGGGGTATGCGCGAGTTGGGTATAAAGGGGATCTAGTTGATTTTGAAATTGCCTCAGGGCTTCTTCTCTATATCCGGGCTCAACTATGTAAGCTGTCATTAATTGTAATGCATCAGCAAGGTCTTTACGGTTAGTTGACCCGCTATATATAAAAGCATCTTCATCGACTGTAAAAGATCCACTGACTGTTTTACCTGCAAAAATACGACGAAGCTCATCAGCACTGTGCTTCTTTAANCCCCCCGCAGTGAAAATTGCTGAAGCCACGGTCGCTAAACCCGGCTTATCTTTAGGCATAGATAACATTCCCGATCCGATCCTCGCNCCTATCGATATCGAATCTTTCTCATAATCCGTCTTCTTTAGGTTTAGCCTNACATTATTTGAAAATNGCAACTGAACAACACCAAGATCCTTGTCCTCTCTCCTTTCAATTATCTTTCCTGGAACACCAAAGNTCGCATANGCAAATTCCGCCTTTTCTTCTTTCTTGAGCGGGTCAACNGCCTTTGATTTTGAATTTAAATATACTTTCTGTATCTGACTTTCCGCTTTCTTAAGTTCAATATTTCCACCTATAAAAATCTGCCTATCACTAGATTCCCAAGCTCTTCTCAATTCTGCGTGGCAAGCGTCCGCAGTAATTAATCCAAGATTCTTATTCAGCCATTCCATATCCTGNTTAGGACTAGTAAAAACTTTGCGTCCAGAAATGGACCGGGTAAGAGCATCAGCAAGCCCCCTTGATTTGCGTGACACTGAACTCCGTAAAGCTTGCTCATATGCATTACGTAAAGTTGCTGAGACTTCTTCAAACTCGTTACGATTAAACCCATAAGTAAGAGCTCTTCTTATTTCCTGTTCAGCAACATGTAATGCCCCTTCCCAGTTTTCAGGATCACAAGTCACATACATGCTGGCGAATTGCGCGAAATCTAGAAAATCCTGAGCATAGGAACCACCACCAGTAATCAGGGCATCTTTCTTTTTCGCTAGTTCTGAAATGCGGTTACCCATTATATGGTTAGCGATGAAAAGTTTTAAGTTACGGATATTCTTTTTGGTGTCATCTGGTTCCCAGGAATAAGGTTTCACCACTTCAATGCTCACATTGGTTTCAGTCGCTTCCTTTTCATAATGTGTCTTCGTAATGACTCCTCTGCCTACTGTAATNTTCCCAAGTTCAGGGTCACTTAGTGGAGACTTTGGTGTTGCCATGGATGAGAAATTTTCCTCAATCATTTCAACGATTTCATTGGCTTTAACTGCTCCCACCACAACAATACACATNCGATCCGGCGTNTACCAGGTATCATAAAAATCCATGAAGGTCTTTCGGCCTGCCCCCTTNATTACTTTTTTCGTTCCTATCGGAAAGCGTTTACTGATTAATGAATCCGGCAAAGCAAACTTATACGCTTCTTTTTGCGTTCTCCATTCAGCTGAATCCCTNGTAATTAANTCACTTAAAATCACACCCCTTTCCTTCTCTATCTCTGTTTCACTCATGAGCATTCCATCTGCATAATCACGAAACAGTAACATTGCCCTCTTAATTAAGTTTTCTTCAGGTTTAGGAAGCTCAAGCTTGTATACCGTTTCTTTGAATGAAGTATGCGCATTAGTATCTCCTCCGAACGACATGCCAAGTCTCTGGAAATACTCCACCATTTCTCCTGCCGGAAAATTTTTGGTTCCATTAAATGCCATATGCTCAATGAAGTGGGCAAGGCCCTGCTGGTCTTCACTTTCCATTAAGGAACCAGCGTCTACATAAAGCCTCATACTTATCCGTTCTGGGGGCTCAGTATGTGGCATTACAGCATATCGAAGCCCATTCTTGAGGGCACCAAATGTGACTGCAGGATCGGGGGCAATGTCACTCGTATCATGAGCCCACTGATTTTGCTCTTTGGCTATGGACACCTGAGCCACTAAAAAGAGGTAAAAGAAAATAAATAATTTACTGATTTTCATAAGGAATTAATTCTAAAGAGTCAGCCACTAGACTACTCCATTCTGAGTTTATGTCTGTTATTTTTAGTTCAATTCGCGTTGTTATTTTGCCATCAATTTGCGCCTTCTTGCTAAAGCATAGTAATAGATTCGTCACACAGAAGATATAGAATACGCGTCAGACTAGAAGAAGTTTTTTACATGTTACTAATGAAAAATAATGAATCCTGAGAAGTCCCCAGAGAAGATGTGAAATTACAACCATTAAGAGAGCCCAGCACGAAAGAAAAGGCCGAATATTGGGCAGATGAAGATGTCGAAATGATCATTAAAGAAGCAAATATTAAAGGAATAGATCCACAAAAATTATTCGACGCAGCTCGTGCAGGAAATTGCGTTTAAGCGCTGATCTAAAATATTAGCATCTCCAGCAGATAATCTTAAAAGCTCATAAAATAGGAGATTCTCCCTAGTTCAATATCAATCTAGCATTGTCTACTTTTTGATTACAATTTAATATCAAAATGACTGAATCTGACCTTATTAGTATTTGAAGTCTCGACAAAAAGTGACGTAAATACTTACAGTTTCAGTTTTAACAAAATCCAAAGAGAATTAAAGCAACGAAGCAATGAAAGTTGCGCTCATCTATAAAAAAAGCGTCTGGGAACTGTTCAGTGATTCCAAAGACACCAATGTCAGTTCCTATATTTCCGGGAAAGCCGATGCAANGGANTCATTTCAGGAAAGCCACCGCATCCAAAAAAGCACAATCGAAGCAATAAAAAATAAGCTCATAGAATCAGGNACTGAAATAGATATGGTTTATAGGTCTGAAATCACTGAATCTGCCATTGACGCCGCAGACCTCGTCATTAGCGTTGGTGGGGATGGCACTTTCTTGGAAGCTTCCCACTACATCTCAGACAACACTCCAATACTAGGAGTAAATTCTGATCCACTCAGAAGTGTAGGATTCTTCTGCTCATGCACGAAGGAAAATTTTGAAGAATTATTCAATGACTTAAATAATGGCCCAAGAACAAATTTATCGCGCATCTCAATGAAAATAGACGGACTCACAACTGGTCCGCCTGTGCTGAACGATATATTGTTTGCTAATCCCAACCCCGCCGCAACGACTCGATACGAAGTCGAAGGGGAATCGTACCGTAACAGCGGGATGCTCGTATCAACCGCTGCAGGATCAACCGCATGGTCCTTCCAAGAAGGGCTTGACCCCTTACCTTTGACAAGTGATCGGTTTCAATTCATACACCGAGGCACGCGGGGTCCTGTTTCAGGGATTACATCCTCGATAAAAATTAATTCGCAAACTAGAAAAGGAAAACTATTTATTGATGGAGATCATTACTCTTTGCCATTATGCATTGGGCAATCAATAGAAATCAATGCTGGGCAATCAATTAATGTCATCGGGAATCTTGAGATAAAAAGATCTCAATTCATTCAACAAAATCTTAAAACCTCCTAAAATGTCCATCGCAGAACGAAAAGCAGTTTACGCCGGAAGCTTTGATCCACTCACTAATGGACATTTATGGATGATTGAACAGGGACTTTCTCTTTTTGACCAATTAACCGTTGCCATAGGAATAAACCCTGAAAAGAAATATACGTACGGAATAGAGCAACGATTGAAAATATTACAAGATACTCTGCCCAATAGTGATAATTTAGATATCGCATATTTCGAGAATATGTATCTCGTTGACTATGCAACTCAAATAGGAGCAAGTTATATTTTAAGGGGTATAAGATCGGCTCACGATTACGAGTTTGAAAGGGGCATGAGACACACAAATTCACAACTCAAAAAAGACATTACAACAGTATTCCTAATGCCTCCAAGAGACTTGGCAGAAGTGAGCAGTAGCATGGTCAAAGGTCTAATCGGCCCTGAGGGCTGGGAGGAACATGTGGCTAAAATGGTACCTCCTGCAGTATTTGATGTGATTCAAGCCCATCATTAATCACAAAAATTCACTTTAAGAATCTAATTTTTGATGCAAATTAAGCGCCCAAATATATTTCAAGTACAACCCTAACGAGTAAAGCTAACCTCTCCCGATAAAATGCGCGTAAAAAGAAAATACATGAAAACGCACCTTACCCGTCCCCGCAAGGGAGGGGCCGCAAAGCGCCGACGCCAAAATGACCAAAAGAAGAGATTAATTGCTCTTGGCGTTAGTGAAGAAAAGGTGATAAAAATGAGCCCAAGAGAAGTTCTTACGATGCTCAAATATCCCGCTAAGATTAAAGGGTAATTTCTCTGAATCATTCTCAGCAGGACATTAATAATGATTAGATTCGATTACAGGATCTAATCAATTAAATTACAATAGAGTTTAGATATTATTTGCCAGCGTCGGGATCGACTGGAGCTTGTAAAAGATCGGATAATTCTGCAGGCATATTGCTGGGGCTAATACCATTGAATAGTTTAGCTATTCCATGAGCTTCCTTCTGCATAACAAAATTCGTAGAAAAGTTTGGCATTCTTTTAATCAATCTCATTGATGCCATCATTGCCCTCAAGGCAAGCCCCCGCTCCTGACCATAATTTATTGTAAAGGCACGAGAATAGTCAGTAAGAGCCTTTGATCGCATCACACCTATCTCAATTGCAAGTTTCTGCCTCTGCTCAAGCGTTTCATCAGAATTAGGATCAAGCTCACTCAGTTCTGCATTAAGAACGTTGGCAAGTTCGTCCGTAGATTTTGCACGCAAAAAAGCAATTTGCGCCATGTGATGCACATTGATTTCAGCTTTTAAAGGCAGCTCATTGGGCGCAACAGTAAAATCCCCGACTCCAGGTATTTCAGACTCTTTAGTTTCATATGCCTCCATCATCAAATTTAATGGTTTCCACTTTCCTTCAGCCAAATGTGACCATCCCTGAAAAAGTCTAATTTGATCCTGCCATTTAGATCCTAAATTTACTCTCTGAACCTTAAGATAAGGCTCCATCATCGAGCTAAATTTACCTGTTCTCCTTAAGCACTCCATATAATAGAAAACTGCCAATGCTCCAATCGAATCCTTCATCAAAGGATGCTTCGACTCGGCTAACCCTTTATAGTCCTCCATTGCCTTTCCGAATGCTGCTGTGCCACCCGTATAATCATTACGATTCCATAGCTCCATAGCTTCTTTCCAATCATCGGGCTCCCTCCACGAAATTTCATGAATGCTGGCCAGAGAATACCCAGCCGCTGCTGACCCATCTTCAAACTGGCTAACATATATATTGTTATCGTCAGCCTTTGTCACATATCCAGGAAAGTCCTGTTTGTTCTTACCCATTGTGAGAGTTGCAGCAATCGGTTTTGCTATAGAATCGACAGTAATTCCCGTAGCGATGCTAATTATAAATAAAAATGATTTAATGTAGCTTTTCATTTTAATGTTTTGGAAGAATACAATATTCAGGAACAGTCTAGTACTTTATTCATCAGTTAGTATAAGGATCCTTCTCGTTCTCTTTACGGAACTCACCCTCTAAGGTTACATAAATGGATCTCAAAATGGCTTTTTCAGTTTCATATTGGTCTAAATACTCAGCCCATTTAAATCCACTCACATAAGATAATTGGTAAGCTTTTTTCTTTTCACCAAGTTGTTGCTGGATTTCCGCAGCACGAGCAACGGCGGGTATTGCGTATTCTATTCTGGATCCATATCTTCCATAAACATTCACATAAGCACTCAACGCTTCAGGCAATTTGTTCTGCTTGTCCCGGGCCTCGCCTAATAGGTACCATGCTTCTGGACTTCTATTTCCACTGGCCCAGTTCTTATTAGATGTAAATTCCGACCATCTCTTTTCGGCCTCCGCCCATTGTTTTTTCCTCGAGTAATATGAGGCTCTCTCATAAGCTGATTCTGCGGCAATCTGGTTATCTCCGGTGTTCTGCAGAATCCAGTCAATATTTTTCAAAGCCAGTTCATGCTTACTGACATCGGTACTCTTCAGATGAATTTTAGCTAATGCATTGTATGCAAAGTCCTTAGCCTCTACTCCCGGCCTTTCTACAATTTCATTGAACCAAGGCACTGACTGGGCCGGATTAGTCTCCCTCAAAAACCCTCCTATCCTCGCAAGAACATATGGAGCAAGAACCTTCTTGTCAAAACTTCTAAGTTCTGTGAACGCTGTGTTTATTTCAGCAGTGGCAATGGCAGGATTATCCTTCTTAATTTTTTCTAATATATCTACTCGCGAAACCAAGAGCCAAGCCAGCACAGCCTGAGGTTGCCCGGGCTTGGTTGCCATCTCTTTCAACTTTTGAATCGTCTTTTCTTCGCCGAACAATTTAATCGACACATTTCCGTACGTGTTCACCGCTTTCTCTAAATCAGCATTCTCCTGACGACCCAGTTGATCAATTATACTTTCCATCTTATCCAAACCTTCCTGCCCCCTCCCGACAGACTCATGAATGAGCGCCTCTAATGCATTTGCAACTACCTGTGGCTCAAGAAAATTGCCTGGATAGCTTGTAACAAATTCATCATAATAATCAGCAGCCTCCTTAAATTTCTCTTGAGAATTCGCCACGACCACGAGTTGACTTAAGGACTCAGCTGCTACCTGGTAGTGGCCTGATTTTTCAGCTGTGGACTTCCCTTTTACATAAGATTCCTGAGCAGCTGGCCATTCTTGCTGAGCCTGCAAAACATCACCACGTAAATTCAAACTACGGTCATATATGTCACTTCCAGGATGTCGCTGCTCAATCTCATCTAGTTTTTCTAAGCACTTAGCCATTTCATCTGTAGCAAAATGACAAGTGGCTCTGTCTAGGATAGCAAATGGCCTTAGGGAAGATTCAGGATAATCATTCAGCCATTTTTCAAGGAGCGGTGATGCTACAGCCCAATTAAGCAATTTGACTTTGTTAGCGCCTCGATAATAACTTGATTCTTCTAAGTATCCGCTCTTGGGATATTTGTTTACGTGCTGTTCAAGTATCTCATCTGCATCTTCATATTGCCCATCATAGTAATATGAACCTCCCAAGCAAAAAAGACATAGGTCTTGTTGTGGACTATCATCCGGCAATTTAGGTAAAATGCTCACAGCAATTTCTATGCACCTCTCATAATCACCTCTCCGAAATAACTGCTCCATGAGCATGCTCTGCACTTCCGGTTCTAACTCGTGACCTGGATACTTTTTCAGAAAATTCATTCCATGATGTTGGGCTGAGAGAAGATCTCCAATCGAGAATGCACATCTAGTAGCATTATATACAAGGTCAGGGTGAAGATCTTTTTTCCCATCCAATGATCTGGCAATTGGATAATTTCTTGTCATGTAATCGAAGACCGCATATGCGGCTCGAAAGCTACCATTTTTTTCATAAATAAATGCCAGCAGTCTGAGAGCTGCGATATCAACAGTAGTTCCCCCAGAAACCTTAGCCTCATACTTATCAATCTCTTTCTGTATTTTGGCTCTAGTAGCGTCGCCTTTTTCAAATGACATTCTGTCCTGAAGCTCGGAAATGACATCTTCAGTGCGCGGAACAAGTGTGAAGAACCTAAGAGCCAACGCATCAAGATTTTTCTCACCGCTCGAAGCGTCCTGAGCAAGCTTCAGTGTACGCTTATTAAACTTATACTGGTAGCTATCAAATGGGGAGAAACGAAGAGCCGCATCATTTTTATCCATAAATGCAATGCCATTGGCTGGAAGAGCCTTTTCTATCCACTGATTGGCAAGATCAAAGAATGCAAGGTGCAATAATCCTTTTTCTCTCTGCCTCAATTTAGCATGATTGTCATACACTATCTGAATCTTCTCAGTCGCTTCGGCAACATTGCCTAACTTCGCATGACAGATTCCCTGATTAATATAGAGCTCAGCCGCATTGAAGGTCCCCTTTTCAGGTTTCTGTTTTATAAATTCATCATATATTTTTAATGCACCTTTGTATTCTTCGGCTCCCTGTTCAGCCGTTCCCCACCGATACAACGCNACTTTATGATAGTGATTACGCGTGTTTGGAATCCCTTCNGCTACCTTGTTCGGGAATTGTTTATACGTTATCTCAAATTGCCCAGCTGCCTCCTTATANTTTTTAAGCGACATCTGNCAAAGGCCCAAATGGTAATGTAAAAGCCCGAATGCCGGGCCATAATATTTCATGGCGTCCTGNCTATGGTCACTAATGACTGAGGTCAATACACTTGATGCCTCCGTCCACTTTGCCTCCTCCATCAGGGTGACAGCCTTACGGTAATTGTCATCGACCGGATTCTGAGCATCTGATTTTCCTATAGTTAATACAAAAAAGCTCAGACAAAAAAATATATGTAAAGAAATAATTCTGTAGTAGCGCATTACTTGTTTTTCCATGTAGTGGTTTTCTTTTGTTCANTCTTAACGGTTTATAATATAAGGGTAAAAAGTTTACCTCAGATGAACGGCCCGTTAAAAGTGGTTTTTATCTATCTTTTGGCAAATTCATTCATTTCCNGTTTAATTTCATCTACTTCAGTCATTAAACGAAGAAANANNAAAAAGATTAGGTTGNAAAAAATCTATTCTTCCTCGTCCCGGAAACCNGTCATTGTGATATTTTTTATCTTTACTGAAGCCAAGGCATTAACAACATCAATGAACCGTTGCGTTTTGCCATCATCATCTGCTGCNACAGTGACCATTGGTTTACTGCCTCCATTATCACATAATTGCTTATATTCTTTTAANCGGCTCCTTAGTTCGGGCAAACGATCAGCTCCTTTAGTTCCACTAGTCTCAATAGCATCTCCATCATAAGTAATCTTACCGTCAGGCCCAATAACTATAGCTACCGGGTCNACCTTATCCGGATTCTCTGTAGGAACCTGAGTCGGCAAAACAATTGAAAGGTCTGTCTCATCAGGCCTCAATGTGGAGGTGACTAAAAAGTAAATAAGTAAAAGGAACGCGACGTCAACCAAAGATGANATATCCAGTTCCGGATCTTTATCGNCTTCTGGNCTATATTTCCTTTTCCTTGCCATTNCAATCAATCAAATTTTCCGGTTTTCAGTGATCCGAACACCACTTTATTAATGCCTCCAAGGGCCGCNGCTTTAGTTACTTTTTTAACATCCCTAACCGACGCATCACGGTGTGATCTCAACAACAATGACGGCTCAGTAGAACTGTCCTTGTACCTGTCATTCCAAGCAGTTACCCTCTGGGTTATTTCATCCTCAGTAACAGTCACACTACCGTCACCGGCAGTGAATGTACCATCTGATCGGATATTGAAAATGATACGCCCCTTAACGTTCTCAGGACGTATAGACTCATCAGCAACGGGNGGCTTAATCTGNTCATCAACTTNTACAGTCACCATCCTTGAAGCCACCATAAAAAAGATCAACAAAAGAAAGACCATGTCAATCATAGGTGACATATCCATCCTAGGTTCGTCTTCCTGACGCTCTAAGACGGACTGAAGTTTGGATGAGGCCATTCTATTCTAATCCTAGATCTGGTTTTTTATTTTTACGTTAAAGCAGAAAATATCCTCAATATATTATGATTGAAACCCTTCCGGAACTTTAGCCATAGCCTGATCAGCATTAACAGCCTGATGACTTGCATCAAGCATTTCAGAAAGATCGTCATGACAACTCGCAACCAAACCATTTAACTTATTCCTTAAGAAGAAATAGAAGAAAATCGACGGGATCGCTATTATTAGTCCTGAAGCCGTTGTCACCATGGCAAGTCCAATGCTNCCGGCCAAAGTTGTGGGATCGGCCTGACCCTCTTCGGCAAGAATATTAAATGCGCCCATCATACCAACGACCGTTCCAAGCAGACCCAACATAGGAGCTATTTGTCCGATGACTCCCAGATAACCGATCCAAGTTGAGTGAACCCGGTTCTGTTTTACTGTAAATTCTGCAATAGCATCTTCCACATCCTCTCTTCCAAGGCTNTCACTGTCNGTAGCGTCAACGTTCGGCAAAGCNGCTGCAACCATCANGCCCAAATAGGTAGGACTCGTTGATGCAACCTCNATGGCACTGCGAACACGGCAATTTGCCATATGATCAANAAGGCTTGCCTTCAGATCGGGNGGATTAAATTTACTCTCTGTNAANTGAATGAAATTATANACNACAAGNGCGACCATCNCGACTGAAGCTACGAGCAANGGAANCATCCANAGCCCNGCNTCCANAACGTTATCNAGCATGTTTTTCTTTGCTGCNGGTTCATCTTCCTCAGCTGCTTCTTGCGCCAAAAGCTCGGGAGCCGAATAAAAGAGGAAAGTNAGGACAGCAAAAACGGCTGCAAACATAAAAAATTGTCTGCCTTGNAATGGTTGCTTGTGATTTAACNGAGATTTGATCATGGGTTTNTTTTGCTTAAAAAGTCTTTTCAACATCATTTGATGATAAATTGAATATCTACTAAACATCCAATTGCTCAAAGTACAAATTTGCACTGTTTTCGTCAAA